>NZ_BAAAPF010000044.1:0-32392 GCF_039531005.1 Streptomyces synnematoformans | reverse complement strand
CACCGGCCGCGGGCTCTCCCTCCTCGACATCGTCCAGGAGGGCAACATCGGACTGATGCGCGCGATCGAGAAGTTCGACCCCGCGCTGGGCTTCAAGTTCTCGACGTACGCGGTGTGGTGGATCCGCCAGGCGATCAACCGGGCACTCGCGGACCAGGCCAGGACGATCCGCATCCCCGCCCACATGGTGGAGTGGATCAACAAGCTGGGACGCGCCCGCGGCCGGCTCCGGACGGAGCTGGGCCGGGAGCCGGAGCCCGCCGAGCTGGCCGCGGCGCTGGACGTGACGGCGGCGCGGCTGGCCGCGATCGAGGAGTTCGCCCGCCGCGAGCCGGTCTCGCTGCACACGCCGGCCGGCGCGGAGGGCGACGGCGAGCTGGGCGACCTCATCGAGGACCGGGCGGCGCCGCCGCTGGACGACGCGATAGGCCGCGCCCTGCTGCGCCGGGCGGTGGCCCGGGCGCTGGGCGAGCTGACGGAGCGGGAGGCGGGGGTGATCGGCCTGCGGTACGGCCTGACGGGGGCGAAGCCCAAGTCGCTGGCGGAGATCGGGGAGGTGTACGGGGTGACGCGCGAACGCATCCGCCAGGTGGAGGCGAAGGCCATGGCGAAGCTGCGCCTGCCGAGCCGCGCGGAGACGCTGCGGGACTTCCTCGACTGAGCGCCGCCGCCGGTGCCGCCGCGGGCACCGGACCGCGGGCGCCAGGCCGCGGAGGGCTGCGCCCCGCGGCGGGGCGCGCCCGCCCGCGGGCGGCGCCCGCGGGCGCTTCGCGGGTTAGGCCGCGGCGAACCTGACCTCCGTCTTCTCCACCCCGGGCGCCGCGAAGCCCAGCAGGTCCTCGGCGGCCGCGGCCAGCCGGTCACGGTCCGGCCGGGACAGGGGCGCGAAGGGCCGCAGTTCGACCGCGGCGGACGTCCGCTTCAGCTCCGGCTGCCACACGCCCGCGACGCGGCCGTCGAGCAGCAGGGTGCCGCGGACGATGCCGTTCGCGGTGAACACCCGGCGCTCGTCGGCGTTGTCGATGATCCGCGTGCGGTCCGCGTGCGCGAGCAGCACGTTGTCGAAGGGGCCGAGGAGCAGCGGCGGCACCGGGGCGCCGGGGTCGGGCAGCTCGGTGCCGTCCAGGTCGAACAGTTCCCGCCCGGTGACGTCCCGGTACGTCACGAGCCGCGGGCGCAGCCGGTCGAAGACCGCCTTGAGGCCGGTCAGCGACAGCCACTTCTGCGCGTCCGCGACCGACGCCGGGCCGTATGCGGCGAGGTAGCGCAGCACCGTCCCGTCCGGCGCGGGGTCGGTCGCGGAGGGGGCACCGAGGTACTGGTCGGCGTGCGCGTAGACGAGTCCGCCGCCCGCGCCCCAGACCCCGCGCGGCGGCACCTGCACCAGCGGCAGCAGCGAACGGGCCAGGTAGGCCAGGTCGCCCGGCGCCCCGTCCGGCCAGCGGGCGGCGAGCCGGGCGGCGCGGTCGTCGGCCGGCAGCGGCCCGGCGGCGAGGGCCGCGCGGGCGGCATCCGCCACCTCGGCGGGGTCGAGGCCGGGGAGCCTGCGCCCGGCGGTGGTGGTGGCCAGCGTCCTGTCGAGGTACGGCTGCACCACCGCGCGCAGCCGCAGCGCGTCGCGGGCGCTCACGAGGTGGATCGTGCCGCGCATCAGCACCACCCGGGCCGCCCGGCGGCCGGTGAGCAGCGCCGACAGGTCGCCGGTGGTGAAGCCGGTGAGCCGGCTCCACAGCTGGTAGTACGGGGCGTCGCCGGACTGGGCCTGCAGCGCGACGAGGTGCTCGACGGCGTCGAGCGGCGCCGCCTCGCGCCGCTCGACCAGCCACTGCCGGTGCAGCAGGGCGCGGCCCAGCGCGCGGGCGTCGAGGACGGTTCCGGGCGAGGTCATGCGGGTTCCCTTCGTCGCGCAGGTGTCCGAGCATGCCACCCGCGCCCCGCCACCGGCCCGGCCGCCGGCCCGTCGCCGCTACGCGCTCCCCCGCGCCGCACGCGGCCGCGGCGGGGTCCGTACCGCGCCGATGCTCGCCGCGATCACCAGGCCGATCGCCGCGCACTGCGCCGCCGTCAGCCCCTGGTCCAGCACCAGGAACCCGGCCAGCGCCGCCACTGCCGGCGCCAGGCTCATCAGCACGGCGAACGTCGCCGCCGGCAGCCGGCGCAGCGCGAACTGGTCCAGCGCGTACGGCAGCCCCGAGGACATCACCGCCACCGCCAGGCCCAGCCCCAGCGTCACCGGTTCCACCAGCCGGCTCCCCGCGCTCGCCACCCCGATCGGCACGCTGATCGCCGCCGCCACGGTCATCGCGACCGCCAGCCCTTCCGCCCGCGGGAAGCGCGCCCCGGCGCGCGCGCCCATCACGATGTACGCGGCCCACAGGCCGCCCGCGCCGAGCGCGAACGCGGCGCCCACCGGGTCGAGCCCGCCGAACCCGCCGCCGCTCAGCAGCACCACCCCGCCCAGCGCCAGCGCCGCCCACAGCAGGCTCGCCACCCGCCGGTTGGTGCACACGGACAGCGCCAGCGGTCCGAGCACCTCCAGCGTCACCGCGGGACCCAGCGGGATCCGCTCGATGGCCTGGTAGAAGACGGCGTTCATGGCGCCGAGCGCCAGGCCGAAGCCGCAGAGCACCGCCCAGTCGTCCCGCGAGTGACCGCGCAGCCGCGGCCGGAAGACGAGCATCAGCAGGATCGCGGACAGCGTCAGCCGCAGCGTCACCACGCCCAGCGCGCCCGCCCGCGGGAAGAGCAGCGCGGCGACCGCGGCGCCGAACTGCGTGGACAGCGCCCCGCACACCACCAGCGCCACGCCGCCGAGCCACCCCGCGCCGCGCCCCTGGCGGGCGCCGCCGGGAACGTCCCGTCCGGCGCGTCCCCCCGCAGCGCCGGCCGCCCCGGCGGGGGCGGGGCCCGTCGTGGCGGCGGGGCCCTCGGCGGAGGCGGCGGGACCGGAGGGCTGAGACGTCACGCCCCCACGCTACGAGCGCACGCCCCCGGCGTGAAATGCATAACCGGCTGCGATTATGCTTCTGAAGCATGACGGTGGAGCTGCGGCACCTGCGCGCCTTCCTCGCCATCGCCGAGGAGGGCGGCATCACCCGGGCCGCCGCCCGGCTGGGCACCGGCCAGCCCGTCGTCTCCCGCACCCTGCGCCGCCTTGAGGACCACATGGGCGTGCTTCTCGTCGACCGCTCCACCCACCACCTGGAGCTGACCCCCGCGGGCCGCGCGTTCCTCGACCGGGCCCGTGCCGCCGTCGCCGCGGCCGACGCCGCGCTGGACCCCGCCGGCCTCGTCGTACGCCCCCTGCGGCTCGGCCACTCCTGGGCCGCGCTCGGCGACGAGACCGCGGTCCTGCTGCGCCGCTGGGACGAGGAGCACCCCGACGTCCCGCTGGAGCTGCTGCGCATCGACGACCGCTGCGCCGGCCTCGCCCGCGGCCGCGTCGACGTGGCGCCGCTGCGCGCACCCGCCGCCGACTGCGCGGCCCGTACCGAACTGCTGCGCACCGAGGCCCGGGTCGCCGCCGTGCCGGCGGACAGCCCGCTCGCCGCCCCCGGCCGCGGTCCGCTGACCCTCGCCGACCTCGCGCACCTGCCGCTGGCCGTCAACCCCGTCTCCGGGGTCACCACCCCGGCGCTGTGGCCGCAGGCGCACCGCCCGCGCCGCACCGTCGAGGTCGCCAACACCGACGACTGGCTGGCCGCCATCGCCGCCGGCCGCGCCGTCGGGGTCACCACCACGGCCACCGCCCAGGCGCACCGCCACCACTCGGTCGCCTACGTCCCGCTGACCGGCGCGCCCGCGGTCCCCCTGGTGCTGGCCTGGCGGGACCCGCCGGGCCACCCCGCGGTTCGCGCGCTGCTGACGCTTGCGCACCAGGTCGCCGGGGAACCCGCCCGGGAACCGCAGGGGCCCGGCACCCGTTGATCCATTAAGTGACGCGCGGGATACTTGGCCCCAAAGCGACAGCAACGGTAGATATCAACCCATACGTCAGCCAATACGTCAGGAGACACTCATGGCAGGCTTCCTCGACCGCGCGAAGGAGAAGGCGGAGACCGCGCTGAGCCAGGGCAAGGAGAAGGTCGGGGAGGTACAGGCGCAGCGCGAGGGCCAGGCCCTCCTGCGGCGGCTGGGCACGGCCTACTTCAACGAGCAGCGCGGCACGGGCTCGGCGCAGGAGGTGCAGGACGCCCTGCAGGCCCTCCACGCGCACGTCGCCGAGCACGGCGACGGATTCCTCACCCGCGGCTGAGCCGGCACCGGCGCCGCGGCGTGCCCCCGGGCACGGACCCGCGGCCCGGCACCGGCCGCGACCGGCCACCGAGCAGCGTCCCGTGCGCCCGTACGAGCCCGCCGGCTCCCCGCCCGCAGGCCCCGAGCCCGCGGCCCCGGCCTCCGACGGCCTGGCGGGGCGGCTGGCCGGGCTGCGCCCGCGGCTGCCCTCACCGCTGGAGGAGGTCGCGGACGACCGCCTCGCGGCCCGCGGCATACGCCTGCTGCTCAAGCGGGACGACCTGATCCACCCGGCGCTGCCGGGCAACAAGTGGCGCAAGCTGGTGCCGAACCTGGAGCGGCGCGCGGCCGGCTCCCCCGGCGCGGACGACCGGCCGGTGCTGACGTTCGGCGGCGCGTACTCCAACCACCTGCGGGCCACCGCCGCCGCGGGCCGGCTGCTCGGCATCGGGACCGTCGGCGTGGTCCGCGGCGCCGAGCTGGCCGACCGCCCGCTCAACGGCTCCCTCGCGCGGGCGGCGGCGGACGGCATGCGGCTGCACTTCGTGCCGCGGGCGGCGTACCGGCGGCGCGCCGACCCCGCCTACCACGCCGAACTGCGCGCGCTGTTCGGCGACTTCCAGCTCGTCCCGGAGGGCGGCAGCAACGCCGCTGCGGTACGCGGCTGCGCCGACCTCGGCCGCGAACTCGCCGGCGCGGCGCAGACGGCGGTCGGCACGGGCGGCACGGGCGGCACGCTCGCCGGCCTGGCCGCGGGGCTGCCGCCCGGCAGCCGGGCGATCGGCGTGCCGGTACTCAAGGGCGGGTTCCTCGGCGCCGACGTGGAGCGGCTGCAGACCGCCGCGTTCGGCGGCCGGCGGGGCGACTGGCGCCTGGCCGACGGCTTCCACTTCGGCGGCTTCGCCCGCCGCACGCCCGAACTCGACGCCTTCGCCGCCGACTTCGCCGCCCGCCACGGGCTCGTTCCCGAACCCGTGTACGTCGCGAAGATGCTCTACGCCGTCGTCGCCCTCGCCGCCGACGGCGCCTTCCCGCGCGGTTCCACCGTCGCCGCGGTCGTCACCGGATGACGCGGGTGTCGCCCGGTCGAGGGAAGCCGGTCGGCGGTCGCCCGCGGACCCTGTCATAATGGCAACCCGGAGTGACCGCACGGGAATTGGGACGAACAAAGCCCTAGCCACGGAGCGTGACGAGGGTTTACTATTAGTGACAGCCGCGGGATGGGGTGGCCTTCTCCGGACCAGGAGACAGCAGCTCATCGCACGCGGTAGCGTCGCAGGCGAACGATTTGCCGCGCCGGTCCGTTACTCCCAGTGACGGGGGACAGGCCGGCGTTCCTATGGCAGAGAGTCGCCACGCACCTTGGAGGTGAGGGTGTCCCAGTTCGAAGGCGAGCCCAGTCCGAAGGACTTCGTCGAAGTCCGGCTGCCGGCTGCCGGGGCGTACCTGTCGGTGCTCCGCACCGCCACGGCAGGGCTCGCTGCCCGCCTGGACTTCACGCTCGACGAGATCGAGGACCTGCGCATCGCGGTCGACGAAGCCTGCGCGATCCTTCTCCAGCAGGCCGTCCCCGGCTCCGTGCTCACCTGTGTCTTCCAGCTCGGGGACGACGCGTTGCTGGTCACGGTCTCGGCGCCGACCACCGACGGCCGGGCGCCCGAGCGCGACACCTTCGCGTGGACCGTGCTGTCCGCGCTGGCGGGCAGGGTGGACGCGACCGTGGGGGACGACCGCACGGTCACGATCAGCCTGCTCAAGGAGCGCGGCGCGGCGCCGGGGCTGACGTGACGTACGTCAGGGGCGTTCCGATGCGAGACGAGGGCCGGCTGGCCGCGGCGGAACGAGAGCGGGCGGACCACATGGACGGACTGCAGCAGCACGACAGGCGTGACCCGCAGGACCGCAGCGGCGCGCGGGCGATGTTCCACGAGCTGCGCAAGCTGCCCGCGGAGTCCGCCGAGCACGCCGAGCTGCGGAACGCCCTCGTGCAGATGCACCTGCCGCTGGTGGAGCACCTGGCCCGGCGCTTCCGCAACCGCGGCGAGCCGCTGGACGACCTCACCCAGGTCGCCACCATCGGCCTGATCAAGTCCGTGGACCGCTTCGACCCCGACCGCGGGGTGGAGTTCTCGACGTACGCGACGCCCACGGTCGTCGGCGAGATCAAGCGGCACTTCCGGGACAAGGGCTGGGCGGTGCGGGTCCCGCGGCGGCTGCAGGAGCTGCGGCTGTCGCTGACCTCCGCCACCGCCGAGCTGTCCCAGCTGCACGGCCGCGCCCCGACGGTGCACGAGCTGGCCCGGAAGCTGAACATCTCGGAGGAGGAGGTCCTGGAGGGCCTGGAGTCGGCGAACGCGTACTCCACGCTCTCCCTGGACGTCCCCGACACCGACGACGAGTCGCCGGCCGTCGCCGACACCCTCGGCGCGGAGGACGACGCCCTGGAGGGCGTCGAGTACCGCGAGTCGCTCAAGCCGCTGCTGGAGGAGCTGCCGCCGCGGGAGAAGAAGATCCTCATGCTCCGCTTCTTCGGCAACATGACCCAGTCCCAGATCGCCCAGGAGGTCGGCATCTCGCAGATGCACGTCTCCCGGCTGCTGGCGCGCACGCTGGCGCAGCTGCGCGAACGGCTGCTCGTCGAGGAGTGAGCCGCGGGCGCGGGCGCGCCGCCGTGCCCCGCGGGGAGCCGTGGCCCGTTCCGGGGCGCCCGGAGCGTCCGTACGGGCGCACGCGGTCCGCCAAGGGGTTCTTCCGTGCCGTACGGGTCGTGCGGGGCCGTGGACGGCCCTACGCCCGCTCCCCCGGCCCGCCGCCCGGCGCCGCCCGGCGGCTGCGCTACGCCGTCCGGCTCGGCCCCACGCCCAGCGCCTCCGCCGTGCTCGGGCTGAGCACGCACACGAGCGCCACCAGCGCGACCGCGCCCAGCAGCAGCCCCAGCGGCAGCATCACACCGCCCGCGGACGACATCGCCCAGGCCACCGGCAGCGCCAGGATCTGCGTGATCATCGAGGGGCCGCGGCTCCACCGGCGCTGCCGCCACAGCCCGGCCGCGGCGGCCAGCGGCAGCGCGGCGAGCCCCAGCACGGTGAGCCCGCCGAAGACGGCCTGGCGGGTGCTGTCCGGTTCGCCGAAGACCCCCAGCACCAGCTCGTAGCAGCCGAAGGCCGCGATCACGAGCCCCTCGACCCCGCTGAGCACGGCGGCGACGGCCACCCGCGGCGGGCGCGGCCCGCGCTCACCGGCGGCCGGCTCCTCCCCGCCGTCCGCGGCCTCGCCGGCCCCGTCCGGCGCGGTCGCCGGCTTGCCCGCGGCGGAGTCCGGCTCGCCCGCCCCCTTGTCCGGGCCCTGCTTGGCCGAGGTGTCCGGGCGCTGCCCGGCCGAGCCCCGCTTGCCCGGCGCTCGCCCGTCCGGCTCACCCGGCGCGGGCCTGCGCTCGGTGGCCCTGCGCCTGCCCGCCGTACCGGCCCCGCCGGTCGCTTCGGGCGCCTCGGCGGCTTCGGCCGCAGAAGGCCTGTCCCGCCCCGTCCCGGCCACCTTCTCCTGCCCGGACCGAGCGGGCGACCGCTTCCGCCCGCCCCGGCCCTGCGCTCCGCTCATGCTCTCCAGCCTACTGGGCCGCCCGGACCCCCTCCGCCGGGGCTGGGCCGGTCTACTTCGCGGTAGGTAACCTGCTTGCCATGCGTGCGCTCCTCGTGGTCAATCCCGCCGCCACCGACACCAGTGCCCGGACCCGCGACGTGCTGATCCACGCACTCGCCAGCGACCTGAAGCTGGAGACGGTCACCACCGAGTACCGGGGCCACGCCCGCGACGTCGCCCGGCACGCGGCGGCCGGCGGCGAGGTCGACCTCGTCGTCGCCCTCGGCGGTGACGGCACCGTCAACGAGGTCGTCAACGGCCTCCTGCACGACGGCCCCGCCCCCGGGGAGCTGCCCCGCCTCGCGGTCGTCCCCGGCGGCTCCACGAACGTCTTCGCCCGCGCCCTCGGCCTGCCCAACGACGCGGTCGAGGCCACCGGCGCGCTGCTGGACGCCCTGCACGACGGCAGCGAGCGCACCGTCGGCCTCGGGCTCGCCTCCGGCACCCCGGACACCGACGACGAGGGCGCGCCTTCGCGCTGGTTCACGTTCTGCGCGGGCCTGGGCTTCGACGCGGGCGTCGTCGGCCGCGTCGAGCAGAAGCGCGAGCGCGGCAAGAAGTCCACGCACCCGCTCTACGTCCGGCAGCTGCTGCGCCAGTGGCTCGGCGAGGGCGACCGCCGGCACGGCGCGATCACCCTGCGGCGCCCGGCCGAGGACCCCGTCGAGGGCCTGGTGCTCTCGCTCGTCTGCAACACCTCGCCGTGGAGCTATCTGGGCAGCCGCCCCCTCTACGCGACCCCCGGCGCGTCCTTCGACACCGCCCTCGACGTGCTCGGACTCGCCCGGCTGTCCACCCCGGCGCTGCTGCGCTACGGCACCCAGCTGCTCACCTCCTCGCCGGAGCGCGGGCCGCACGGCAAGCACGCGCTGTCGCTGCACGACCTCACTGACTTCACCTTGGAATCACAGGCACCGACGCCCTTCCAGATGGACGGTGACCACCTCGGGCTGCGTACGAGCGTGACCTTCACAGGCGTACGGCGCGCACTGCGTGTGATTGTGTGAGTGGAAGGCCCGAAAGTCCTTCCAGTCGAACGTTTAGGCTGCGCATCACCCCCTCGAAGTGGGGCCGTGAGCCAACTGAGACCAAGGAATCCAAAGAAACTTCCCTGAAGGGGTTGTATCCGAAGCTGAGGTTTGCGAACCTTCTTCATGGCGGCCGGAGCGCCTCCCCCCGCGGGACATGCCTCCAGCGCACTCGCCCCCTCCACATGTTGAAGGTCACACCGGAAATCTGGTTCGGACCCCTTCACTTGTCGGAGGATTCGTGAAAGCGTTCACATTCACAAGCAACTCAACGCGAAGAGATGGAGCAGTCATGGACTGGCGTCACAACGCCGTTTGCCGCGAGGAAGACCCCGAGCTCTTCTTCCCGATCGGCAACACCGGTCCTGCGCTGCTGCAGATCGAGGAAGCCAAGGCCGTCTGCCGTCGCTGCCCCGTGATGGAGCAGTGCCTGCAGTGGGCGCTGGAGTCCGGCCAGGACTCCGGTGTCTGGGGTGGCCTCAGCGAGGACGAGCGCCGCGCGATGAAGCGCCGCGCCGCCCGTAACCGGGCGCGCAGGGCAAGCGCCTGACCCGACACCCCCCGGATGCGCGAGGGCGCCGTGGGTCCCACGGCGCCGCTCTCCCCGAGCCGCAGCGCAGCAGCCACTAGCCACACCCCGAGCACCTCAGAGCCCCGGAGCCGTCGGCCCGGGGCTTTTTGCTGCCCGCCGCACCGCCGCCGCACCCCGTTCCCGGACGGGCCGTCAACCGGCGTACGTCCAACCCACCGGCGCGTCAGCGCTTTTCGGGTTGCACGGGGATGTCGAACACCACCCGGGTGCCGCCCTCCGGCGCCCGCGCCATCGAGAACGTGCCCGCCAACTCCCCCTCCACCAGCGTCCGTACGATCTGCAGCCCCAGGCTCCCGGACGCCGCCGCGTCGAACCCCTCCGGCAGCCCGCGCCCGTCGTCCTGCACGGTGACCAGCAGCCGGCTGTCCTGCCCCCCGCCGGAGCGCAGCGCCGTCACCTCCACCCGCCCCGTCTCCCCCGGCCCGAAGCCGTGTTCCAGGGCGTTCTGCAGCACCTCGGTCAGCACCATGGACAGCGGGGTGGCGACCTCCGCCTGCAGCACGCCGAAGCGGCCCGTGCGGCGCCCGGTCACCCGGCCGGGGCTGATCTCCGCGACCATCGCCACCACCCGGTCGGCGATCTCGTCGAACTCCACCGTCTCGTCCAGGTTCTGCGACAGCGTCTCGTGCACGATGGCGATCGAGCCGACCCGCCGCACCGCCTCGTCCAGCGCCCCCCGCGCCCGCCCGTCGGGGTCCTCGGCGGCCAGCCGGCGCGACTGCAGCCGCAGCAGGGCGGCGACGGTCTGCAGGTTGTTCTTCACCCGGTGGTGGATCTCCCGGATGGTGGCGTCCTTGGTCATCAGCTCGCGCTCGCGCCGCCGGATCTCGGTGACGTCGCGCAGCAGCACCAGCGACCCGATGCGCGCCCCGCGCGGCTTCAGCGGGATCGCGCGCAGCTGGATGACGCCGCCGTTGCCCTCCACCTCCGCCTCCCGCGGCGCCCAGCCGCTGGCGAGCTTGACCAGCGCCTCGTCCACCGGCTCCTTGCTGACGGCCAGCTCCGAGGTGGCCCGGCCGAGGTGGCGGCCGACGAGGTCGGCGGACTGGCCGAGGCGGTGGTAGGCGGAGAGCGCGTTGGGCGAGGCGTACTGCACGATGCCGTCCGCGTCGAGCCGGATGAGCCCGTCGCCGACGCGCGGCGAGGTCTCCGTGTCGCCCTGCTGCCCGGGGTAGGGGAACGCGCCGGCGGCGATCATCTGCGCCAGGTCGGAGGCGCTCTGCAGGTACGTCAGCTCCAGCCGGCTGGGGGTGCGCACGGTCAGCAGGTTGGTGTTGCGGGCGATGACGCCCAGGACGCGGCTCTCCCGGCGCACGGGGATGGATTCGATCCGTACGGGCACCTCTTCGCGCCACTCCGGGTCGCCCTCGCGCACGATCCGGCCCTCGTCGAGGGCGGCGTCCAGCATGGGGCGCCGGCCGCGCGGGACGGTGTGGCCGACCATGTCGTCCTGGTACGAGGTCGGGCCGGTGTTCGGGCGCATCTGGGCGACGGAGACGTAGCGGGCGCCGTCGCGGGTGGGGACCCAGAGCACGAGGTCGGCGAAGGACAGGTCGGCGAGCAGCTGCCACTCCGAGACGAGGAGGTGCAGCCACTCCAGGTCGGTCTCGCTCAGCGCCGTGTGCCGGCGGACGAGTTCGTTCATGGACGGCACACCTGGAGCCTACCGGCGAGACCGGCCGGCATCCGCGGCGCGGGCCGCGGGCCGCGACGCACTTCGGGCCGCGGTACCTGGACCGGGACCCTCAACCCGTCCGGCACCGCGGCCCGGAGCCAAGCACCGGTGCGCATGCCGCGGGATGTGCGGCCCCGCGGCCTCGCAGCCGGTGAAAGAGGCCGGCGACGCAGTCAGGGCAGAGAACGTCCCGGGCCTCGTTCCACCCCGTCGTGCGGAAGGGGTGGAAGCCTGACAAGCATTGTGGACTAGACCACTACCGGCTGTCTACGCCCCGGACGCACCGACTTCGCCGCCCTGCGCCGCCACCGCGAGGCCCGCCGCGGCGATCTCCGCCACCCGCTCCAGCAGGTCCCGGTCGGCGCCGTCCCTGGCCTGCGTGGACATGCCCTGGAGCACGGCTCCGGTGTAGCCGGCCAGCTTCTCGGGGTCGGTCTGGGCCGGCAGCACGCCGGCGGCCACGTCGGCGCGGACCCGCGCGGTCAGGTTCGCGAGGTTCAGGGAGCGCAGCTCGCGCATCTTGTCCACCACCTCCGGGGTGGTGGCGCTCACGCCGACGCTGAGGATCATGCAGCCGCGCGGGTGGTCGGGCGCGGTGTAGCCGACGGCGGCCTCGCGCAGGATGCGCGTGAAGGCGGCGACGGCGGTGGGCTCCTCGGCCAGGGCGCGGTCGATGAAGGTGCCGTTGTCGGTACGGGCGTAGGCCTCGACCGCGGCGTCGAAGAGCGCCTCCTTGTCACCGAAGGCGGCGTACAGGCTGGGCGCGCCGATCCCGAGGGCGCGGGTGAGGTCGGCGACGGAGGTGGCCTCGTAGCCGTACTGCCAGAAGGCGTGCAGGGCCTTCTCCAGCGCCTCGTCGCGGTCGAAGGAGCGGGGGCGTCCGCGCTGCTTGGTGGCCATGGCACCTATTCTATAGCGCCCGCTAGACAATGTGATACGGTCCTTTCTGTAGCGACCTTTACAGAAAGGAGGGCGCGGCCATGGGCGCGCTCACTGGGAAGACGGCGCTGGTCACGGGCGCAAGCCGGGGGATCGGCCGGGCGATCGCGGAGCGGCTGGGGCGGGACGGCGCCCGCGTCGCCGTGCACTACGGCAGCAACGAGACGGCGGCGAAGCAGACCGTCGCGGCGGTCGAGGCGGCCGGGGGCGAGGCGTTCGCGATCCGGGCCGAGCTGGGCGTGCCGGGCGACGCGGCGGCCCTCTGGGCGGAGTTCGACCGGCACGCGGACGGGCTCGACATCCTCGTCAACAACGCCGGCATCGGCCTGCAGGCGCTCATCGAGGACACCGAGGAGGCCGACTTCGACCGGCTGTTCGCGGTGAACACCAGGGCGCCGTTCTTCGTCACCAAGATGGGCCTGCCCCGGATGCGGGACGGCGGGCGGATCGTCAACGTCTCCACGCTGGCCACGCACGCGGCGCTGATGCCGACGCTGCTGGCCTACACGATGTCGAAGAGCGCGGTCGACGCCTTCACCAAGTTTCTGTCGAAGTCCGTGGGCGGGCGGGGCATCACCGTCAACGCGATCGCGCCCGGCGCCCTCGACACCGACATGAACGCGGCCTGGCTGCGCGACAACGACGACGCCAAGGCGGGCATCGCCGCGACGTCGCCGCTCGGCCGGATCCCGGAGGTGGACGAGGTCGCGGACACGGTGGCGTACCTGGTCTCCCCCCGGGCCGGGGTGCTGACCGGCACGTACGTCGACGTCTCCGGCGGCGTGCTGCCGTAACGCACGGTACGGGCGACGGGCCCGGCTCCGCGGAGGAGCCGGGCCCGTCGCCCGTTGACGATCAGCGGGTCAACGGGTCTCGGTGACCTTCGCCAGCGAACGCGGGGCGTCCGGGCTCCTGGGGGCTCCGCCCCCAAACCCCCACCCGGGGGCTACGCCCCCGGACCCCCGCTGCGCCGGCCCGAGCCCGGCACCGCACCAGGATCCCCGCGGAGCGCCTACCGCGTCTCGGTGACCTTCGCCAGCGAACGCGGGGCGTCCGGGTCCTGGCCGCGGGCGATGGTGACCTCGTACGCGAGCAGCTGCAGCGGCAGGATCTCCAGGATCGGCTGCACCTCCTCCGCCACCCCCGCCGTCGGCAGCACGAAACCCGCCGCCGCCGCGTCGACCTGCGCCTTGGGGCCGATGACGACGAGGTCCGCGCCGCGGTCCCGCAGCCGGTCCAGCACCGGCTGCAGCGCCTCGCCGCCGCGGCCGTCGGTAACGATGGCGATGACCGGCGAGACGTTGTCGACCATGGCCAGCGGGCCGTGCAGCAGGTCGGCGCCGGAGTAGGAGAGCGCCGGGATGTACGACGTCTCCATCAGCTTCAGCGCCGCCTCCTTGGCCGTCGGGTAGCCGAAGCCGCGCGAGGTGAGGACCATCCGCTCGGCGAAGCGGTAGCGCTGCGCCAGGGCCTTCACCTCGTCCTGCCGGGCGAGGACCTGCTCGGCCAGCTCCGGCAGCACCGCGGCGGCCTCGCCGCGCCCGCCGCGCATGCCCTCGACGAACAGGTAGAGCGCCAGCAGCGAGGCGGTGTACGTCTTCGTCGCCGGCAGCGCCTTCTCCGGGCCCGCCTGCACGTCGATGTGGTACTCGCTGACGGCGGCCAGCGGGGAGTCCGGGTTGTTCGTCACCGCCAGCGTGACGGCGCCGGCCTCGCGGGCCGCCCGGGTGGAGGCGACCAGGTCGGGCGAGCCGCCGGACTGGCTGACGGTGATCACCAGCACGTCGGTGAGGTCCTGCCTGGCCTCGTACGCCGTCGTGGTCGACATCGACGTCAGCCCGCAGGGCAGCCCCAGCTGGATCTCCAGCAGGTACTTGGCGTACAGCGCGGCGTTGTCCGACGTGCCGCGCGCGGTGAGCAGCGCGAAGCGCGGCGCGCGGGCGGCGATCGCCTCGGCGACCCGGCGGATCTCCGGGGCGCCGTGCGCCAGGACACGGCGCAGGGCCTCGGGCTGTTCGGCCATCTCGCCGGCCATGATCCGGCCCGGCTGGGCGGTGGTCATGCGGGGTGCCTCCGTATGCGGTCTCAGGTGCTGCAGGCGGTGCGGGCGGTACGGGTGGCGGTCAGGCCCCGGCGCCCTTGCCGGTGACGACCTCCGCGGCGGCGCGCCCGCAGACGCGGGCCGCCCCGTGCGTCGCGATGTGCAGCGCCCCGCGCGGCGGCGCCTGCGGCACCCCCATCTCCACCACGACGGTGTCGGGACGGGCGTCGAGCAGGGCGTCGAGCGCGTCCGCCATCCACGGGTGGCGGTGGACGTCGCGCACCACTGCGACGATCCTACGATTACCGGCTGCCGCGAGCACATTTGCGGTCAGCGCCGACAAACCCTCCCGGCTCGCCGCGTCGGCACCGCCGCCGTCGCCCCCGGCGCCCGCCGCGGAGCCGTCGAAGACCGCGGACTCGGTGCCGGGCAGCTCGCGCTCCAGCTCCGCGCCCACGCCCCACGGGGTCTCCCGGCCCACCGCGATGCTGGCCACCGGCGTGAACCCCGCGACGTACACCGGGCCGGCCGGCGGCACGTAGTCCGCGGCGCCGGTGACGCGCAGCGCCCGGCGTGCCGCGGCCTGGCCGACGGCGGGGTCCGGCGCGATCCCCTCCGCCGCGCCGCCCGCCTCCGACGCCGACCAGGCCGCGAGCGCACGTACCCGGGCGGCGGCGTCGGCGAGCCGCTCCTCGGGCAGGTCCCCGCTGCGCACCGCCGCCACCAGGGCGTCCCGGGTGCGCAGCACGATCTCCTCGTCGCCGCGGGCGCCGATGCACATCGCGTCGGCGCCGGCGGCCACGGCCCGTACGGCGCCGCCCTCGATGCCGTACGTCGCGGCGATGGCCTGCATCTCCAGCGCGTCGGTGATGACCAGGCCGGCGAAGCCGAGGCCGCCGTCGGCGACGGGGGCGCGCAGCAGGCCCGTCAGCACCGCGGGGCTGACGGTGGCGGGCAGGTCGGTGCGCAGGGCGGGCAGCAGGATGTGCGCGCTCATGACGGCCTTGGTGCCGGCCGCGACCGCGGCCCGGAACGGCACCAGCTCGCGCTCGCGCAGCACGTCGACGGGGACGTCGATCCGCGGCATGGCGTCGTGCGAGTCGACGTTGGTGTCGCCGTGCCCGGGGAAGTGCTTCGCGCAGGCGCTGACGCCCGCCTCCTGCAGGCCCTCGATGTACGCGGCGGTGTGCCGGGCGACGAGGGCGGGCTCGGCGCCGAAGGAGCGGACGCCGATGACGGGGTTGTCGGGGTTGGAGTTGACGTCCGCGGACGGCGCCCAGTCGAGGTTGACGCCGACCTCGGCGAGCCGGCGGCCCAGCTCGCGGGCGACGGCCCGGGTCAGGGCGGGGTCGTCGACGGCGCCGAGGGCGAGGTTGCCGGGGAACGAGGAGCCGGTGCGCACCTCAAGACGGGTGACGTCGCCGCCCTCCTCGTCCATCGCCACCAGCACCTCGGGCCGTACGGCGCGCAGCCGGGCGGTGAGCCGGGCGACCTGCTCGGGGCTCTCGATGTTGCGGCCGAAGAGCCCGACGCCGGTGAGGCCCTCGTCGAGGCGGCGCAGCACCCAGTCCGGGGGCTCGGTGCCCAGGAAGCTCGGCTGCAGTACGGCGAGGGCGTCCCGGGTCAGCGTGTCGGTGGCCCCTGCGAGTGTGGTCATGGGCGTCGTGCGTCCCTTCCCGCGGCGGGTGGTCCCGCCGCAGCTTACGAGGTGGTGCGTCAGCCCTTCACGGCACCCGCGGTGAGGCCGGCGGTGACCTTGCGCTGCAGGTAGAGGAAGAGCAGGAGGATGGGCAGGGAGAACAGCGACGCGGCGGCCATGGTGGCGCCCCAGTCGTCGCCGAAGTTGGTCTGGAACTGCGACAGCCACAGCGGCAGGGTCTGCGCCTCGGCCTCCTTGTTGACCACGAGGACGAGGGCGAACTCGTTCCAGGCGGTGATGAACCCGAAGAGCGAGGTGGCCATCAGGCCGGGCGCCAGCAGCGGGAAGATCACCTTTCGGAACGCCTGCGTCCGGGTGGCGCCGTCGACCATGGCCGCCTCCTCCAGGTCCTTGGGCACCGCGGCCACGTAGGTGCGCAGGGTCAGGATGGTCAGCGGCAGCACCATCACGGTGTAGAAGAGCGTCAGCGGCACCAGGCTGTTCAGCATGTCCGCGTCGCGCACCAGCATGTACACCGAGATGACCATGACCTCCCAGGGCGCCATCTGCGCGAACATGAACAGCAGGATGACGCCGGTGCGGCCCCGGAAGCGCATCCGGGCGATGGCGAAGGACGCGAAGAGGGCGATGAGCAGCGAGCAGCCGACCGCCAGCAGGGTCACCGTGAGCGAGTTCTGCCAGAAGTTCCAGAAGTTGTCGGCGTCGAAGGCCGTGCGGTAGTGCTCGAAGGTCGGGTCCACGGGGAACCAGACCGGGTCGTCGCTGAGGATGTCGCCCCTGGGTTTGAAGGACGTGGCGAACATCCAGTACACGGGGAAGAGGAAGAGGGCGAACAGCACCAGGGCCGTCGCGTTGGGCCAGAAGCGGCCGAAGAGCGAGCGCTTCACGAGTCTTCCCTCTCCTGCTTCAGGACCATGCGGATGTAGTACGACGTCATCCCGAGGAGAACGAGGATGGTGAGCACGGAGATCGCCGCGCCCATGCCGTAGTGCTGGTTGCCGACGCCCTCGACGAACGCGTAGACGGGCAGCGTCTCGGTGAGCCGGTCAGGGCCGCCGCCGTTGATCGCGTAGACGTGCGGGAACGCCTTGAAGATCCAGATGATCTCCAGGAACGTGGTGACGAACAGGAACGGCTTGATGAACGGCAGGGTCACCGAGGAGAAGGTGCGCCAGCCGCCGGCGCCGTCCAGGCTGGCGGCCTCGTACAGCTCCTTGGCGATCGTGGTCGTGGCGGCGTAGAGGTTGATCGCCACGAACGGGATCGAGGTCCAGACGAGCATCACGGTGATCACGAAGAACGTGGAGAACTGGCTGCTGGTCCAGCTGTAGTCGGCCATCGAGTGCCAGCCGAGCTTGTCCAGGACCCAGTTGACGACGCCGTAGCGCTCCGCGAACAGCCACTGGTAGACGGTGGTGGCCGCGATGATGGGCATGGCCCAGGCGAGCACGAGCGCCATCAGCAGCGTGAGCCGCATCTTGCGGCCGAGCCGGGCGAGCAGCAGCCCGATCAGGGTACCGAACAGCATGATGAGCGCGACGTTGACCGCGGTGAAGATCATCGTCCGGAGCGTGACGCGCCAGAAGTCCTCTCCGCCGAGGACGTCGGTGTAGTTGTCGACGCCGTTCCAGACGGTGAGGTGCTGGATCAGCTCCTTCATGCCGAGTTGCTGGAACGACAGGATGACGTTCTTCACCAGCGGCCAGCCGAGCAGGATCGCGGTGATCGCCAGCGCGGGCAGCAGCAGCAGGTACGGCAGGGCGCCGGCGGAGACCTGGGACTTGCGGTGGCGGCCGGGCGGTGGGGATGGGGTACGGGTGCGGCCTGCGACCTTCTCGGCGGCCGGCCCCGGTGTCTGCACAGTCATGGATGCGGCGATCTCTTCGGGACGAGGTGGTTTCGGACCCGCGGGTGCGGGCGGGGCCGGGTGCGTACCCGGTCCCGCCCGCCCGGTGTCTCTTACTCCTGCGAGAGGCGCTCGTTCAGGTCGTCCTCGACCGACGCGGCCGCTTCCTCGTGCGAGTCGCCGTTGAGGAAGGCGGTCATGTAGGACTTGATGGGGTTGGGAGTGTTCTCCACCGCGCCCCACTCCGGGATGAGCGGCGTGGTGCCGCCGACGGCGGCGGCCGGCGCCGCGGCCTCGGCCGCCTCGTTGCCCTCCAGCTTCGACAGCAGCGAGTCCTTGTTGGGGATCACGCCGTTGGCTGCCGCGAGGGCGCCCTCGTGCTTGTCCGAGAGCACGATCTTCAGGAACTCCTGGGCCAGCTCCTGCTTGTCACTGCCCGCGGCGATGGCCAGGTTGGAGCCGCCGAGGAAGACGCTCTCGGGGGTGTCGGCGGTATCACCGGGGATGGTGAAGTAGCCGATCTCCTTCTCGAAGTTCTTGTCCTTGCTGGCCTCGACCGCGATGCCGGACTCCCAGCCCATGCCGATGATCGCGCCGGTCTTGCCCTTGCCGAAGACCTCGCCCTGCTGCGGGGTGGCCTCGTCCTTGTCCTTGGGTGCCGTGGAGTAGTCGGCGTACTGCTGGTAGATCTCCATCGCCGCGCCGACCTTGGGGTCGGAGAGGTTCGAGACCCACGCGTCGCCGTCCTTCTTCACCAGCTCGGCGTCCTGGCCGATGAGCAGGCCGTCGAAGAAGTACCAGTTCTGGCCGGGCATGTAGATCGGCTCGGCGTCGGTGTTCTTCTCGATCTTGTCGAAGGCGGCGAAGAGGTCGTCACGGGTCTGGGGTATCTCCGTGACGCCGGCTTCCTTGAAGATCGACTTGTTGTACATCACCACGCGGTTCGCGAAGAACCACGGGGCGGCGTACTGCTTGCCCTCGTAGATCGACGACTCGTTGAGGGACTCGGTCCACTCGGTGCCGATCTCCTCCTTCAGCTCGGTCAGGTCGGACAGACCGCCGGTCGCCGCGTAGGCGGGCGTCTGGGTGTTGCCGACCTCGACCACGTCGGGCGGGCTCTCCTCGGACAGCGCGGTGGTCAGCTTCTGCTGAATGCCGTTCCACTGCTGCACCTTGTACTCGAGCGTGGCGCCCGTCTTCTTCTCGAACTCGGCCTTGACGTCCTTCAGCCAGTCGTCCGGCGTGGACCCGTCCATGGCCCAGAAGGTGAGCGTCTCGCCCTCGTACGAACCGGCCCCCTTGCCCGCGCCGTCACCGTCGTCACTGTCGTCAGAACCGCAGGCGGCGAGGCTTGCCACCAGGCCAGCCGCCGCCAGCACCGCTACCGCCGTGCGCTTCACGTCACCCTCCTCAACATGCCGGCCCACGCCCCCCTGCCGTCGTTCGCCAGCGATTCGCCACCGAAAAGTCCTTGCTCCCGGACCCTGCCCGTGGAGTGGACTTGTGGTCTTTAATGGTTTAGACCAGGTTGACGGTCTTGGTCTGGACCAATCGTGGAACGAAGCCTGGCCTAGACCAATGAGGGTGTCAAGGGTGTGCGGCCTGCTGGTTCGGCTTCCGTTACCGGACCGACATGTGAGCAATCCCGTCGCCCGCGGGCGCACCGACGGGTGACGAGCCGTGCCAGGATGTGAGCCGCTACCAGACGGAGGAGTCATGAGGACGAACGCCGGACCGGCCGAGGGAACGCCGGCTGCGACGGTACCGGCAGCCGACGAGCCGGGACGCGCCGGGGGGAGCGCCGGGCGGACCACCCGGGTGCCCAAGTACTACCGGCTCAAGCGGCACTTGCTGGAGATGACCGAGACCCTGCCGCCCGGCACCCCGGTGCCGCCGGAGCGCACCCTCGCCGCCGAGTTCGACACCTCCCGTACGACCGTGCGCCAGGCGCTGCAGGAGCTGGTCGTGGAGGGGCGGCTGGAGCGTATCCAGGGCAAGGGCACCTTCGTGGCCAAGCCCAAGGTGTCGCAGGCGCTCCAACTGACCTCGTACACCGAGGACATGCGCGCCCAGGGCCTCGAACCCACCTCGCAGCTGCTGGACATCGGCTACGTGACCGCGGGCGACCAGCTCGCCGAGCGGCTCGACATCGCCGCCGGCGGGCGCGTGCTGCGCATCGAGCGCCTCCGCCTGGCCAACGGCGAGCCGA
Organism: Streptomyces synnematoformans; assembly: GCF_039531005.1. Taxonomy (NCBI): domain Bacteria; kingdom Bacillati; phylum Actinomycetota; class Actinomycetes; order Kitasatosporales; family Streptomycetaceae; genus Streptomyces; species Streptomyces synnematoformans. The sequence goes on along the minus strand of NZ_BAAAPF010000044.1, from coordinate 12,527 downwards.
TGGCCATCGAGACCACCCACCTGTCCGCCAAGCGCTTCCCCGCGCTGCGCCGCAGCCTGGTCAAGCACTCCTCCCTCTACACCGCGCTCGCCGAGGTCTACGACGTCCACCTGGCCGAGGCCGAGGAGACGATCGAGACCTCGCTCGCCACGCCCCGCGAGGCGGGGCTGCTGGGCACGGACACGGGCCTGCCGATGCTGATGCTCTCCCGCCACTCCGTGGACACCCACGGCGAGCCGGTGGAGTGGGTCCGGTCGGTGTACCGCGGCGACCGCTACAAGTTCGTCGCCCGCCTCCGCCGCCCGGTGGGCTGAGCGGCCACCGCACCGCCGCGGCGGTTCCGCCGCGGCGGTCCCCCGGAACCGTCCCGGCCGGCTGCCTCCCCCCGCACAGACAACGCCGATCGCCCCGGTGCCGGCGCCCACACCCTGCTCTACATTTCCAGCGCACCGCTAGAGAGTGAGAGTTCAGGGGACGGAGCCGCCATGACAGTGCAAGCACCCCCGGCCGGACCACCACGACGGGGCGTCGAGCCCAGAACCGTAGCGGTCTGGACCGCGGTCGCCCTCGTGGGCGCCCTCGGCTGGACCATGCTGGCGCTCTCCCGCGGGGAGGAGGTCTCCGCCGCCTGGATGGTGGCCGCGGCCCTCGGCTCGTACGCCATCGGCTACCGCTTCTACTCGAAGTTCATCGCCTACCGCGTGCTCGGGGCCGACAAGACCCGGGCCACCCCGGCCGAGCGGCTCGACAACGGCATCGACTTCCAGCCCACCGACCGCCGGGTGCTCCTCGGCCACCACTTCGCCGCGATCTCCGGCGCCGGCCCGCTGGTCGGCCCGGTGCTGGCGGCGCAGATGGGCTTCCTGCCGGGCACGATCTGGATCGTCGCGGGCGTGATCTTCGCGGGCGCCGTGCAGGACATGGTGGTGCTGTTCTTCTCCACCCGCAGGAACGGCCGCTCGCTCGGCCAGATGGCGCGCGAGGAGATCGGCCCGGTGGGCGGCGCCGCCGCGCTGGTCGCGGTCTTCGCGATCATGATCATCCTGCTGGCGGTGCTCGCGCTGGTCATCGTCAACGCGCTGGCGGAGTCCCCCTGGGGCACGTTCTCCATCGGCATGACGGTCCCGATCGCCCTGTTCATGGGCTTCTACCTGCGGATGATCCGGCCGGGCCGGGTCGCCGAGGTGTCGCTGATCGGCATCGGCCTGCTGCTGCTCGCGCTGGTCGCGGGGCGCTGGGTGGCCGAGTCCTCGCTCGCGGACACGTTCACGCTGAGCAAGGAGACGCTGGTCGTCTTCATGGTGATCTACGCCTTCGTCGCCTCCGTGCTGCCGGTGTGGATGCTGCTCGCACCGCGCGACTACCTGTCCACGTTCATGAAGCTGGGCACGATCGCGCTGCTGTTCATCGGCGTGGTCGTGGCCGCGCCGACGCTGAAGATGGAGAGCGTCACCGACTTCGCCGGCGAGGGCACGGGCCCGGTCTTCGCCGGGTCGCTGTTCCCGTTCGTCTTCATCACCATCGCCTGCGGCGCCCTGTCCGGCTTCCACTCCCTCATCTCCTCCGGCACCACGCCGAAGATGGTGCAGAAGGAGACGCAGGTGCGGATGATCGGCTACGGCTCCATGCTGATGGAGTCCTCCGTGGCGATCATCGCGATGATCGCCGCCTGTGTGCTGGACCCCGGGCTGTACTTCGCGATGAACTCGGCGCCCACGGTGATCGGCGACACCGCGCAGTCGGCGTCCCAGGCGATCCAGGACTTCGGGTACGAGATCACCCCGGCGGCGCTCCAGGCGGCGGCCGACTCCGTCGAGGAGTCGACGCTGCTCTCCCGTACCGGCGGCGCACCGACGTTCGCCCTGGGCGTCTCGGACATCTTCTCCAACGTCACCGGGGACAGTCTGAAGGCGTTCTGGTACCACTTCGCGATCATGTTCGAGGCGCTGTTCATCCTGACCGCCCTGGACGCGGGCACCCGGGTGGGCCGCTTCATGCTGCAGGACACCCTCGGCAACATCTACAAGCCGCTGAAGCGCGTCAGCTGGTGGCCGGGGCTCATCGGCACCAGCGCGGTCGTCGTGGGCCTGTGGGGCTACTTCCTGTGGGTCGGCGTCAACGACCCCCTCGGCGGCATCAACCAGCTCTTCCCGCTCTTCGGCATCACCAACCAGCTGCTCGGCGCGGTCGCGCTGACGGTCTGCACCACGCTGCTGATCAAGTCGGGGCGGCTGAAGTGGGCGTGGGTGACGGGCATCCCGCTGATCTGGGTCGCGGTGGTCACGCTCACCGCGAGCTGGCAGAAGGTGTTCTCCGACGACCCGCGGGTCGGCTTCTTCGCCCAGGGCGACGTGGCGCAGGAGGGCATCGACTCCGGCGAGCTGTCCGGGCAGGAGCTGGAGGACGCGGAGACGATCGTCACCAACACCACGGTCGACGGCGTGCTGTCCGCGGTCTTCGCGCTGCTGGTGGTCGTCGTGATCGTGGACGCGGCCCGGGTGTGCATCAAGTCGCTGCGCACCCCGGAGTCGGTGGTCAGCCACGAGGAGCCGTACCACGAGTCGTCGTACGTGGCGCCCGCGCAGCTGCTCCCGACCGCGGAGGAGAAGGCGGAGCTGGCGGCGGCCGGCCTGGGCAGCGGCGGCGGGTTCCTGCCGGGCACCGGGCCGGGCGGCGGGCCGGACGGCGGGCCGGGCACCGGCGGCGCGAAGGACGGAGGAAGCTCATGACCGGGGCGGCGGCGCTGGTGGCGGCCGGGCGCAAGGTGTGGTGGTACGTCCGCGAGGTGGTCGGCGACACGGCGTACGAGCGCTACGTCGAGCACCTGCGCCGGCACGACCCCGACGCGGAGGTGCCCGACCGGCGCGAGTTCGAGCGGATGCGCACGGACGCGGGCGACGACCCGCGCAAGGGCTTCCGCTGCTGCTGAGACGGCGTACGCGCACGGCCGGGCGTACGGGCCGCCGTCCCCGGGGGCGGGGGACGGCGGCCCGTTGTCGGTGGGGCAGGGCAGACTGGGCGGCATGGACTTCACGGTGCGGCCGGTGCGGCCGGAGGAGTACAAGCGGGCCGGTGACCTGGTCGCCCAGGCGTATCTGGCGGACGGGCTGCTGACGTTCGGCGAGGACGACACGTATGTGCACGACCTGCGCGACGTGCCGGCCCGGGCGCGGGCGAAGCGCGCGGAGGTGCTGGTCGCGGTCGACGGGGACGGCCGACCGGACGGCGGGCTGGTGCTGGGCAGTGTGACGTTCGTGACGGCGGGATCGCCGTACGCGGAGCTGAGCGGGCCCGGCGAGGGCGAGTTCCGGATGCTGGCGGTGGCGTCGGAGGCGCGCGGCCGGGGCGTGGGCGAGGCGCTCGTACGGGCCTGCATGGACCGGGCCCGGGAGCTGGAGGCGCGGCGGATGGTGCTGTCCAGCGCCCCGGACATGACGCCGGCCCACCGGCTGTACGAGCGGCTCGGGTTCATACGTACCCCGCAGCGCGACTGGTTCCCGCTGCCCGGTTTCCCGCTCTGGGCCTTCGTCGCCGAGCTCTGAGGCGCAACACAACATATAGGGGTGGCTCCACATCGGGCTACTAGATGTATGCTCGTCTCAGCTGCCGCGCAGGGAAATTCCGGTGGAAGTCCGGAGCTGTCCCGCAACGGTGAGCGATGTGCCGTCATGCCCGCCCCGCGCCCGCATGCCCGTCCGTCGTGAGCCCGAACACCTCCGGCAGCGATCGATGACGTCCGGGTCTCGCGGATTGGGCTCACGGACGCAAGCGGGTCCGCCGCCGGCGGTGTTCGGCCGGAGGACCGCCCACGCGCGCCCCGCCGCCGTGGGGAGCCCGCGTGCGCCCGTACGGCAGCCTCTCCCCGCGCGGCCCCCGCCGAGCGAGGGAGAGCAGCATCTTGACGATCGCACCACCGGCCGCGCATACGGAGCCCGCCTCAGCCACCCCCCGGGACACTCCCCGCGCCGACGACGGCCCGGCCGCGGCGCTCGCCCGCACCCTCGCCGAGCTGACCGCCGACCTGCCCGCCACCAACCCGGCCCGGGTCGCCGCGGACGCCCTGCGCGGACGGCGTCCGGACTCCGGCGAGGCGGAGTTGCGGGAGCTGGCCACGGATGCCGCGGCGGCGCTGATCGCCGAGGAGCCGGAGTACTCGCGGCTGGCCGCCCGGCTGCTGACCCGGGCCATCGCGGAGGAGGCCGCGGCCGCGGGCGCGACGAGCTTCTCCGCGGGCGTCGCCGTGGGCCACCGCGAGGGCATCGTCGCCGACGCCACCGCGGCCTTCGTCCGGCGGCACGCCGCGCGCCTCGACGCGCTGGCCGACGCGGCCGTGGCGGACGGCCTCGACGACCTCTTCGGCTACTTCGGCCTGCGCACGGTCCACACCCGCTACCTGCTGCGCCACCCCACGGAGCGCGGCGTCATCGAGACCGCCCAGCACTTCTTCCTGCGCGTCGCCTGCGGCCTCGCCGCCGACGGCTCCGAGGCCGCCGTCGGCGAAGTCGCCGAGCTGTACGGGCTCCTGAGCCGCCTGGACTACCTGCCCTCCTCCCCCACCCTGTTCAACTCCGGCACCCGCCACCCGCAGATGTCGTCCTGCTACCTGCTGGACTCCCCGCTCGACGAGCTGGACTCGATCTACGAGCGCTACCACCAGGTCGCCCGGCTGTCGAAGCACTCCGGCGGCATCGGCATCCCCTTCACCCGGGTGCGCTCCCGCGGCTCGCTGATCCGCGGCACCAACGGCCACTCCAACGGCATCGTCCCGTTCCTGCGCACCCTCGACGCCTCCGTCGCCGCCGTGAACCAGGGCGGCAAGCGCAAGGGCGCCGCCTGCGTCTACCTGGAGCCCTGGCACGCCGACGTCGAGGAGTTCCTGGAGCTGCGCGACAACACCGGCGAGGAGGCCCGCCGCACCCACAACCTCAACCTCGCGCACTGGATCCCCGACGAGTTCATGCGCCGCGTCGAGGCCGACGGCACCTGGTCGCTGTTCTCCCCCGCCGACGTGCCCGAGCTGGCCGACCGCTACGGCGCCGACTTCGACGCCGCGTACACGCGCGCGGAGGCGGAGGGGCGCTACGTCCGGCAGGTCCCGGCCCGGCAGCTGTACGGCCGGATGATGCGCACGCTCGCGCAGACCGGCAACGGGTGGATGACGTTCAAGGACGCCGCCAACCGCACCGCCAACCAGACCGCGGAGCCCGGCGCCGTCGTGCACTCCTCGAACCTGTGCACCGAGATCCTGGAGGTCTCCGACGACGGCGAGACCGCGGTGTGCAACCTGGGCTCGGTCAACCTCGCCGCCCACCTCGCGGACACCGCCGGGGGCTGGGAGGCGGCGATGGACTGGGAGCGGCTCGACGCCACGGTCCGCACCGCCGTGACGTTCCTCGACCGCGTCGTCGACGTCAACTACTACCCCACGCCGCAGGCCGCCGCGTCCAACTCCCGCTGGCGGCCGGTGGGTCTGGGCGTGATGGGCCTGCAGGACGTCTTCTTCCGGCTGCGGCTGCCGTTCGACTCCCCCGAGGCGCGGGCGCTGTCCACCCGGATCGCCGAGCGCATCATGCTCGCCGCCTACGACACCTCCGCCGCCCTCGCCGAGCGCCACGGCCCGCACCCGGCGTGGTCCCGCACCCGCGCCGCCCGCGGCGTGCTGCACCCGGACCACTACCCCGAGGCGGACGCGGTCTGGCCGGAGCGCTGGAGCGCGCTGCGCGCGCGGATCGCCGGGACCGGCCTGCGCAACTCCCTGCTGCTGGCCATCGCGCCGACCGCGACGATCGCCGCCATCGCCGGCGTCTACGAGTGCATCGAGCCGCAGGTCTCCAACCTCTTCAAGCGCGAGACGCTGAGCGGCGAGTTCCTGCAGGTCAACTCCTACCTCGTGGCCGAGCTGAAGAAGCTGGGGGTGTGGGACGCGCGGACCCGCGAGGCGCTGCGCGAGCACGACGGGTCCGTACAGGAGCTGACCTGGATCCCCGAGGAGGTCCGGGCGCGGTACCGCACGGCGTGGGAGCTGCCGCAGCGGGCGCTGATCGACATGGCCGCGGCCCGTACGCCGTACCTCGACCAGGCCCAGTCGCTCAACCTCTTCGTGGCCGCGCCGACGATCGGCAAGCTCAGCTCGATGTACGCCCACGCCTGGAAGTCCGGGCTGAAGACGACGTACTACCTGCGCTCGCGCCCGGCGACCCGCATCGCCCGCGCGGCCCGCGCCGCCGCGCCCGCGGCCCCCGTCCCCGTACCCCCGCCCGGGCGGCAGCCGCACGGCGACGACGCCGCCGCCTGCTCCCTGGAGAACCCCGAGACCTGCGAGGCCTGCCAGTGACCACCGCCGCCACCGGGACCGGGAACCTGCTGGACCCGGGCTTCGAGCTGACCCTGCGCCCCATGCGCTACCCCGAGTTCTACGAGCGCTACCGGGACGCCATCAGGAACACCTGGACCGTCGAGGAGGTCGACCTCCACTCCGACGTCTCCGACCTCGCCCGGCTCTCGCCGGGCGAGCAGCACCTCATCGGCCGGCTGGTGGCGTTCTTCGCCACCGGCGACTCGATCGTGGCGAACAACCTGGTGCTCACCCTCTACAAGCACATCAACTCGCCGGAGGCCCGCCTCTACCTCTCCCGCCAGCTCTTCGAGGAGGCCGTGCACGTCCAGTTCTATCTGACGCTGCTCGACACCTACCTCCCCGACCCGGACGAGCGGGCCGCGGCGTTCGCCGCCGTGGAGAACATCCCGTCGATCCGGGAGAAGGCGCAGTTCTGCTTCCGCTGGATGGACTCGGTGGAGGACATCGAGCGGCTGGAGACCAGGGCGGACCGCCGCCGCTTCCTGCTCAACCTCATCTGCTTCGCCGCCTGCATCGAGGGCCTGTTCTTCTACGGCGCGTTCGCGTACGTCTACTGGCTGCGCTCCCGCGGCCTGCTGCACGGTCTGGCGACCGGCACGAACTGGGTGTTCCGCGACGAGAGCATGCACATGGACTTCGCGTTCTCCGTGGTCGACACGGTGCGCCGGGAGGAGCCCGGGCTGTTCGACGAGGAGCTGGGGCGGCAGGTGCGCGACATGCTCGACGAGGCGGTGCGGGCGGAGCTGCAGTTCGCCCGGGACCTGTGCGGCGACGGCCTGCCGGGGATGAACACCGAGTCGATGCGCGCGTATCTGGAGTGCGTGGCGGACCAGCGGCTGGTGCGGCTGGGCTTCACGCCGGTGTACGGGTCGCAGAACCCGTTCGCGTTCATGGAGCTGCAGGACGTGCAGGAGCTGACGAACTTCTTCGAGCGCCGCCCGTCCGCCTACCAGGTGGCCGTGGAGGGCTCGGTCGCGTTCGACGACGAGTTCTGAGCGGCGGAGCCGGCCGGCCCCGCCACGGGGGGCGGGTCCGCCCGGCGCCTGCTCGCCGGTGCGGCGCCGTTGCCGCACCGGTTGCGGTCCGTCCCGGTCTCCCGCGGTCAGATGCCGCAGGAGGGAGCGGACCAGTAGCGGGAGGTCCGGCCGTCCACGTGCACGTGGTCGTTGTGACCCGGGTAGCCGGGACCGAGGATCCCGCCGAAGCCGTGCGTGCGCGCCTGCCGTGCCAGCGTGCAGAACGACGGGGTGCCGGTGAGGTCGGCCGCCGTGCCGTACAGGTGCTGGCTGTTGGAGGAGCCGCCGACCGCGCTGTTGCACGAGTACGAGCGGAAGCCGCTGCTGACGGTGATCGGCCTGTCGCCCAGGGCGTGCCGCATCGCCTCCAGCTTCCACATGGTGCGCTTGGCGTTCTCCTTGGCTCTGGAAGCCGAGACCGCTCCGCCGCCCCAGGTGGAGTTGCACCTGTTCAGCTCGCCGTACGTGAAGTGAGCAGGTGTGCAGTCGCCGTCCTGCAGGGCGTAGATCTTGCTGTACGTCTGGGAGCCGGCGACACCGTCCGCGCTGAGCCCGTACGCCCGCTGGAACTTGGTGACGGCGGCCTTCGTGCGGGCGCCGTACTGGCCGTCGATGGCGAGGATCTCGCCGGACGTGACGTGGCCCGCCACCCGGATCTGCAGCTGGGTGACGTCGGAACCGGACATGCCTTGCTTGAGCGTGCGGTTCCAGGTGTAGCACGAGTCCGCCTGCGCGGTGCCGGCGGTGGCGACCGTGCCGACGACACCTGCCGCCGCGATCATGACAATACTGAGGATGAGTCTGACCGTACGTCTGAGCATCGGGCCTCCGTGCCGTGCGAATGGGGGGCTCCGAGCGTCGCGCGCGGCGGGCGCACGGTCAACGGACCGCCGTGCCACCAGTGGTCCAGACCACCGCCGTAACCGTCGCGCAAGAGGCGGCGGTTACGGACACACGGGGCGGCGGCACCGGAACGGCCGGACGGCCGTCCGTCAGACGTTGGGGACGGTCTCGTAGCGCGGGGTGTTCTCCGCCATCTGCTGCATGACGTCCTTGCGCTCGCGCTTGGAGAGCCGGTCGATGTAGAGCCGCCCGTAGAGGTGGTCCGTCTCGTGCTGCAGGCAGCGCGCGAAGTAGCCCGTGCCGTGCACCAGGACGGGGTTGCCGTCGAGGTCCCGGCCGCTGACCACCGCGTAGTCCGGGCGGGCCAGGGACATGTACGCGCCGGGGACGGACAGGCAGCCCTCGTTGCCGTCGTCGAGCTGCCGGTTCCCGGCGGGCAGCTCCTGCAGCACGGGGTTGCACACCGCGCCCACGTGCCGTACGCCGTCGTCGTCCGGGCAGTCGTAGACGAAGACCTTCAGGTCCACGCCGATCTGGTTGGCCGCGAGCCCCACGCCCTCCGCCGCCCGCTGGCTGGCGAACATGTCGTCCACGAGCCGCCGCAGCGTGTCGTCGAACTCGGTGACGTCCCGGCACTCGCGGTGCAGCACCGGGTTGCCCACGACCGTGATCGGCCGGACCGTGCCCCGCTCGCGGGCCTCCCGCTCGCGCGCGTCGGCGTCCGTCACGTCGTCGAGGAACGCGTCCGGCGACTCCGCTTCCCGCCCCGCCTGCTGCTGCTCCGCCTGCTGCGTCATCCTCGCCGTACGCCTTCCTGGTTCCCGCCCTCACGAGCTTCACGAAAAGACCGGAGTCCAGGGTACGGCCAGGCGCCGACAGCCTCAGACGACTTCCTCCAGATCCCGCCAGTCCCGGGTGTCCGGGCTGTCCGCGGCCCAGCTCTCCAGCAGCCCGCGCACCAGCGACGCGGGCGCGGCTATCCCGCACTCCCGCTCCGGCACCCACAGCCCGTCCTCGGTGCGGTGCACCAGCGGCCCCGGCTGGCCGGGCTCGCTGTGGTCGTGCGGGTCGAGGGACGTCTGCAGCGAGTCCTCGGCGCTGGGCATGCAGCTCTCCGAGCAGGTACGGCAGAGCAGCCGCACCGACGACGACCAGTCCTCCGCCGCGTACCCCGCCTCGGCCGCCAGCTGCTCGACCGCGTCCCGGTCCGCCTCCGTGGCCGCCTCCAGCAGCACCACCCACGTCGGCACCGGCGACGGCGCCCACAGCTCTATCTCGTCGAAGACCGGGTACGACGGGCCCGCCAGCGTCGCCCGCTCACCGTGCGGCACCCCGTCGTGCAGCACGACCTCGCCCCAGCGCCGCCCCGACGACGGCAGCGGGATGCTCTGCACCTCAATGCGCGCGGGGTCCAGCCGGCGGCCCCAGACGACCTCCGCCTCGCCCTCCGGCGACAGCCGGACCGCGGCGCTGCCCAACTCCATGTCCTCCGGCGGCTCCCCCGCCCCCTGGTGCGCGGCGCCGCCGGGCACGCGCAGCCCGTACGCCTCCCAGGCCCGCCGCGCCAGCGGCCAGTCCTGCAGCGCGGTGGCGGCGATGCCGACGTTCCACCAGTCGGGCGCGCCCGTCTCGCGGTCGAGCAGCGCGACGGCCCGCAGGCCGGCGGCGCGGGCCTGCTCCCAGTCGTGCCGGAACTTGTGCAGCAGGGCGAGGTTGAACCACGACTCCGACAGCCAGGGCTCCAGGCCCGCGGCACGGGTGAGCAGCGCGCCCGCGTCGTCGTACCGGCCGTCGCCGATCAACGTGAACGCGCGGTCGGTCGCCTGCCGCCACGAGGCGGAGGGCCGATGCCGTGTTCTGCCGAAGATCTTCACGATTCCTGCCTGCCGTCTTTGACTCCAGGATGACCACTGTGCGCCCCGTCCGCACGGCGTGCGCTACCAGGGGCGTCGCTGCCTCCCCGCAACTTCCTGTCCGCTCGGGTGCCGGGCTATGCCCGCATCCAACCACGCGGTGCCGTACACCCGCTTCTTACCGGTCAGTTCACAGCCGCACCACTCGCCAGCACCTCCCGTAGCGCGTCCACCACGGCCGGGTCGTACTCGGCGCGACCGGCCAGGCGCAGCCGCTCCAGGGCTGCGTGCGGCCCCGCGACGACCGCGCCCTCACCCTTGGCGTTCCCCGCGACCAGGGCGTCGTATGCGGCGGCCACGCGCACGATACGGGCCGCGACCGGCTGGTCACGGTACGGCTCCGCCTGCCGCTCCACCACGACGGCGACCTCCGCGGCCACCCCGGTCTGCCGCACCACGGCGCCGCCCAGCAGGGCGATGCGCCGCCGGTCGGCGCGGCCGGCGGCGGCGGGCACGGGGTCGGCCAGCGACAGCTTGCCCAGGTCGTACATGAGCGCGGCCTGCTCCAGCACGTCCAGCTCCCGCTCGGACAGCCCCCGCACCCGCCCGATCGCCCGGCTGAGGGAAGCGACGCGGCGGACGTGGCCCGGAGGGTGGAAGCCGGCCATCTCGGTGGCGCGGGCGAGGGAGGCGATGGTCTCGCGGTACGTGCGGCGCACCGCGGCGTAGCGGCGGAACGAGACCTGGGTGAGCAGCAGCGGCAGGCTCAGCACGGGCAGCGCCCACGGGCCGGCCACCTGCGCGGCCAGCGCGATGACCACGCCGGTCGCGCACATTGCGGAGCCGATGCCGGGCAGGGCGCGCAGCTCGTCGCGCAGCAGCGGCCCGTACGGCCAGCCGGTGCGGGCGCGGGCGAGGCAGGCGGCAAGCACGGCGTCGCAGAGCGCGGTCAGGGCCAGCACGCCGAGGAGCGCCAGGACGTAGCCGGGCCCGGCGGTGGGCGCGCCGGGCGGGCCGCCCTCGCCGTCCGGGGCGCCGACGCAGAGCGGGCGGCAGCAGGCGGCGGCGAAGGCGGCGCCGAGCACCCGGCGGACCAGGTGCTCGGCGGTGGGGCCGCGGCCCCGGGCGACCTGCGGGACGGCGCCGACCACGGTGGCGGTGAAGGAGACGGCGGCGATCTCCAGCACGGCGCCGACGGCGGGGGCGGCGGGGACGGCGAGCAGGGCGTAGCCGAGCGCGCCGGCGGTGGCCAGGGGCGCGGGGAAGCGCGCGGCGGCGCCCGCGCGGTGGTCGCCCGCGACCTCGCCGAGCACGATGAGGAGGCCGAAGGCGAGCGCGGCCGCGGGCTGGGCGAGGCCGTGCGCCAGCGTCCAGCAGAACCCGGCCGCGGTCACCGCCCCCGCGGCCCCGACCGCGACCCGGACCTCCGGCGGGGTCCGGTGGCGGGGGTGCAGAACCGATTCGCTCACGGCGCGCCGCCGCTGCGTGCGACGGCCTCGCCCGGGCCGCCCGCCGCGCGCCCCCCGCTCCCGCCGGCCCCTCCGCTCAGCGGCGCCGGGACCGCCGCGGGCTCGTCCGCGGTGACCTCGGCGTGCCAGCCGCGGCGCTCGATCGCGCTGTCCAGCGCGTGCACCATCCGGGGGTCGAACTGTTCGCCCGCGCACCGCCGCAGCTCCGCCAGCGCCGCGGGGACCGCGCGCGCCCTGCGGTAGGAGCGGGTCGAGGTCATGGCGTCGAAGGCGTCGGCCACCGCCACCACCCGGGCGTATTCCGGAATCCGCGCGCCGGTGAGCCCGTACGGGTAACCGCGGCCGTCCATCCGCTCGTGGTGGTGCAGGATCGCCGAGCGCACCTCCTCCAGGAAGCCGATGCCGCGGACGATCTCGTGCCCGTACTCCGGGTGCAGCTCGATGATCCGCCGCTCCTCGGGGGTCAGCGGCCCGTCCTTGCGCAGGATGCGCGTCGGCACCCCGAGCTTGCCGACGTCGTGCAGGATCCCGGCGAACCGCAGCACCTCCTGCCGGCGCTCGTCCATGCCCAGCTCGCGCGCGATGAGCACCGACGCACGGCCGACCCGCTCGCTGTGCCCGCGGGTGTAGCGGTCCTTGATATCGACGGCCTGCACCAGCGCCCGGATCGTCGCCTGGTGCGCCGCGCGCTCGCGGTTGGCCTGGGCGAACGCCCAGCAGGAGATGGCCATCGGCAGCAGTACGAGCAGCCCGCTGGCGGGGCCGTGCGGGCTGTGCCAGAGCATCGCCAGCAGCAGCCCGGCGAGCCCGTGCACGAGGTACGCGCCCGCCGCCGCGGGCGCACCGGTGAGCGCCGCGCGCGGCGCGCGGCGCTCGGCGGCGACCTGCATCAGCGCGTCCAGGCAGGTGAGCACGGTCCAGAAGGCCGCGACCGCGGCCAGCGCGGCGGGCAGCAGCTCGGGGAACCCGGCCGCGCCGAGCCCGGCGG
>NZ_BAAAPF010000043.1:0-32469 GCF_039531005.1 Streptomyces synnematoformans | reverse complement strand
CCCGCAGCTGCCCGGCGGGGACGGCGGGGGCGGCGGCGCCGGGGCCGCCGCCGAGAAGCCGCAGTCCGACGCGTACGCGCCCGAGCACCCCGAGCCGCTCCCGCAGCGGCACCGCGGTGCGCTTGCGCGGCGCGCGACCGTGCCGGGCCAGCGCGACCGGCACGTAGGGTGAGGGTCATGAACGATCGGATGGTGTGGATCGACTGTGAGATGACCGGCCTCTCGCTGGCCGACGACGCGCTCGTCGAGGTGGCCGCGCTCGTCACCGACTCGGAGCTGAACGTGCTCGGCGACGGCGTCGACATCGTCATCCGGCCGCCGGCGGCCGCCCTCGCCTCCATGCCCCCGGTGGTACGCGCCATGCACACCGCCTCCGGCCTGCTCGACGAGCTGGCCGGCGGCACCACGCTGGCGGACGCGGAGCGGCAGGTGCTCGACTACGTGCGCGCGTTCGTGCCCGAGCCCGGCCGCGCCCCGCTCTGCGGCAACTCCGTCGGCACCGACCGCGGCTTCCTCAGCCGGGACATGCCGGACCTGGAGGGCCACCTGCACTACCGCATCGTGGACGTCTCCTCCGTCAAGGAGCTGGCCCGCCGCTGGTACCCCCGGGCGTACTTCAACAGCCCCGAGAAGGCCGGCAACCACCGGGCCCTGGCGGACATCAAGGAGAGCATCGCCGAGCTGCGCTACTACCGCGAGGCGGTCTTCGTCCCCGCACCGGGCCCGGATTCCGACACCGCGAAGGCCATCGCCGCCCGCCACACGCTGGCGGCGGACGGCTCGTAACCCGCCGGGGAAAGCCGGCGGCAAGCACCGCCGGCGACCCTGTACACTTCTAGTCGGCCGGTGCGGAAGCATCAGCTCACGGTGGGTGTAGCTCAGCTGGTAGAGCACCTGGTTGTGGTCCAGGTGGCCGCGGGTTCAAGTCCCGTCACTCACCCTCTCAGGTCAGGGCCCGTATCGCGGACGCGGTACGGGCCCTGACGCGTGTGGCCCGCCGCCCGCGGGTCTGGCGGGGGCTCAGCCGGAGGCGGCCGCGCGGCGGGCGGCGTAGGCGCGGGCCTTGGCGCGGTTGCCGCAGCCCTGCATCGAGCACCAGCGCTTGCTGCGGTTCTTCGACACGTCCCAGAACACCTCGTGGCAGGTGTGCTCCGCGCACCGCTTCAGGCGGGCCGCGTCGCCGGTGACCGCCAGGGTGCTCCAGGCGATGGCCAACTGCGTCACCGCCCGCTCGGCGGGTGTCCGGCCGGGGACGGGGGCGAGGGTGCCGTCGGCGGCGATGCGGACCGGGAAGCGGGTCAGCGCCGTGTCGGCGGCTGCGGTGACGGCGGGGTCGGGGGTGTCGCCGACGTGGGTGCCGAGGTGCTCGCGGATGCCGGCGCGCAGGGCTGTGCAGGCCGTGTGCAGGGCGGCGTCGGGGGCGGGGGCGTCCGGGGGGAGCAGGTCGCGGGCGGTGAACCAGGCGGCCAGCTCCGCGGGGGTGCGCAGCGCGTCCGTGCCGGCGTGGATGTCGAGGGTGTTGGCGAAGTCGGCCACCAGCTCGGCGGCCCGGGGAGGTGCGCGCATACGGACCACTTTACCGGCTATCGCGTTTGGTGGTAACTTCCTCTCACCGGCAATCGGCTTTGATGGTTAGGGGTGGGTGGGTCATGGCGGACATGTCCGCGGTGCTGGAGGACGGCCGGGTGCGGACCGGCCGGGATCCCGGGCGGCGCAACACCGCCGTGCTCGTCGCCTTCACCGCCGTCACGAACCTCGGCGACGGCGTCGTGAAGATGGCGCTGCCGCTGCTCGCCGCCCGCGCGGGCGGCTCCCCGGGGCAGGTCACCGGGGTGGCGCTGGCGATCTCGCTGCCGTGGCTGCTCGTCGCCCTGCACGCGGGCGTGCTCGTCGACCGCGTCGACCGGCGGCGGCTGCTGTGGGTGGTCAACGTGCTGCGGCTGGCCGCCATGGTGCCGCTGCTCGCCGCGGCCGCGAGCGGCCGGCTGTCCCTCGGGCTGCTGGCCGCCGCCGGGGCGGCCGTCGGGGTCGCCGACGTCGTCGCCTCCACGGCCGCCTCCGCCCTGGTCCCCGCCGCCGTGCCGCCCGCCGGGCGGGACCGGGCGAACGCCTGGATGGCGGGGGCGGAGACGGTGTTCAGCGAGTTCGCCGGGCCGTTCGTCGGCGGGCTGCTCATCGCGCTGGGCGCGGGGTACGCGCTGGGGGCGACCTGGGCGGCGTACGCCGCGGCGGCGCTCGTGCTGCTGCTGCTCGTCGGGCGGTTCCGGGCCGGGGCAGGTGCCGGGGCCGGGGGCGGGGCGTACGGCGTGGGGGGAACGGACCGGGGCGGGGCGCCGGCGTCCCCCGCCACCACCGTCAACGGGCAGATCGCCGAGGGCCTGCGCTACCTCTGGCGGCACCGCCTGCTGCGCTCCCTCTCCCTCATCCTCACCGTGCTCTCCGGCACCTGGGGCGCCTGGCTCGCCCTCATCCCGCTGTACGCCACCCGCGACATGGGCCTCACCCCCGGCGAGTACGGGGCCCTGCTCAGCGCTTTGGGCATCGGCGGGCTCCTCGGCGCGGTCACCGTCACCCGGCTGGGCCGGCTGCTGGGCCGCCGCCGCGTGATGCTCGCCGACCTCTTCGGCACCGCCGCGATGGCCGCCGTCCCGGCGCTGACCGCCGACGCCCGCGCCGTCGCCGCGGCGGCGTTCCTCGGCGGCCTCGGCGGCACGCTGTGGACGGTCAACAGCCGCACCGTCATCCAGCGGGCGGTCCCGGACGCGATGCTGGGCCGGTTCAGCTCCGCGAACCGGATGTTCGCCTGGGGCGCGATGCCGCTGGGCGCCGGGCTGGTGGGGCTGCTCGCCGAACTCGCCGGGCCGCGCGCCGCGTTCGGCTTCTTCGCGGTGGCCTCGGTGCTGACGGTGCCGTTCTTCCTGCGGGCGGCGGCCCGCGACGCGGACGCGCTGCGCTGAGCGTACGGGGGTGCCCCGTACCCCCGGGCCCGCGCGCGTGGGTCGGGTCCGCGCCCGCGCGCCCGCGTGCCCGCGCGGTGTGGGCGGCCGGGGGCAGCGGGCGCGGTGTTCTGTCGGTGGGGCGGCCTACCCTGGGGTGGGTGTGCGGGGAGCATGGGGGGCGTACGGCGCGTGCCGGGCATGCGGGGCGTACGGGGCCAGGGGGTTCCGCAGCGTTCCCACCAGCTGCAGCGCCGCCGACGGGTCGGCCAGGTCGACCATCTGCCGGTTGTCGCGCAGCTGCAGCCGGTTGAGGCACGACAGCGCGAACTCCGGCGCGAACAGGTCGTGCCGCGCGAACCTGTCCGCGAGGTCCGGCACCGACTCCCGGTAGTCCCGCGCGCACGCGGCGACCGTCCGCCAGAAGTCCTCCTCTCCCAGCACCCCGGCCTCGTCCAGCAGCGGTGCCAGGAAGCGGAAGAAGCAGTCGAAGACGTCCGTGAAGACCGACAGCAGCTGCATGTCGTCGGGCACCTCGGCCCGGATGCGCTCCGCCGTCGGCGGCAGCGGCAGGTCCGGGTCCATGACCACGACCTCCTCCGCGATGTCCTTGAACAGCGCGCGCTCCACCGCGCCCGCCTCGTCCAGGACGAGGATGACGTTCTCGCCGTGCGGCATGAACGCCAGCCCGTACGCGTAGAAGGCGTGCAGCAGCGGCGTCAGGTACGCGTCGAGATAGCGGCGCAGCCACACCTCCGGTGCCAGCCCCGAGCCCTCGACCAGCTCCGCCACCAGCGGCCGGCCGGCCCGGTCGGTGTGCAGCAGCGCCGCCATCGTGGCGAGCCGCTGCCCCTCGGCCAGCCGCGGCACCGGGCTCTCCCGCCACAGCGCGGCGAGCATCTTGCGGTACGGCGAGCCGGGGGGCGTGGCGGCCTCGTACGCCTCGTGGCGGTAGCCGACGGCGGCCAGCTCGCGCAGGACCACCAGGCCCGTGCCGCGCAGCACCTCGTCCTGCTCGACCAGCCCGGCGACCCAGTCGTTGATCGCCGGGGTGGCCTCCATGTACGCGGCCGACAGACCCCGCATGAAGCCCATGTTGAGCACGGACAGCGCGGTCTTGACGTAGTGCCGCCGGGGCGCGGAGGTGTTGAAGAAGGTGCGTATCGACTGCTGCGGCTGGTACGTGTCCTCGCTCTCGCCGAGGTACACCAGCCGGCGGGCCGCGACCTCGCCCGCGAACGTGACCGAGAGCTTGTGCTCCCACTGCCAGGGGTGCACGGGCATCAGCAGGTAGTCGTCCGGGTCGAGGCCCAGGGCGCGCAGCCGGGCGGCGAACCCGTCGCGCAGGTCCTCGCCCAGCTCGGTGCGGAGCAGCGTGTCGTAGTCGAGGCCGGCCGCGCAGGTGAAGGCGGCCCGGTCGCGGTGGGCGGCGAGCCAGACGAGGCGGGTGCGGGCGCCGGTCTCGGGGGCGTACGCGCGGTAGTCCGCGGCGCCCAGGCCGAGGCGGCCGTTGTTGGCGACGAAGCAGGGGTGGCCCTCGGTCATCCCCGCCTCGATCCGCTGGAAGTCCGCCGCCGCCAGCCCGGTGTCGGCGTCCTCCGGCCGGGCGAGCTTGTACGCGGTGCCCGCCAGCGTGGAGGTGATCTCCTCCAGGTACACGGGCAGCACCTCGGCGCTCAGCCCCAGCGGCTCCCGGAGTTCGGTGAAGAACCGGAGCGCGTCGAGCCCGGAGCCGCCGGGCGGGTCGCCGGGCGCGTGCCGGGTGACGGTGCGCGGGTCGACGCGCCAGTGGTCCAGCGCGTAGCGGCGGGCCTCGAGGCGGTACTCGGCGTCCCCGGCCCGCAGCGCGTACGAGCCGACCCCGCGCGGCTCGGGCGTCAGCAGCCGCTCGTGGGCGAACTCGCCGATGGCCTTGGCCAGCAGCCGGCGGGTGGCCTCCGCCCACCGGTCGGGGGTGAGGTGGCCGGTGGCGTCGGGCGGCCCGGCCGCCGCCGCCCGCGCGGCGGCGAACTGCTCGCGGGTGCAGAAGCTCAGCAGCGCCTCCTTCCCCGGGGCTCCGGGCCCTCCCGGCATCCGCACCCGGCTGGCCACGCGGAAGCCGACGGCCTCGTTGAGCGCGTGCACGGCGGTGTTGCGCACGTCGGGCTCGACCACGACCCGGCGCACCGCCGGGTCGGTGAACAGCCACTCCATGACCGCCGTGATGACCGCCCGGGTGAAGCCGTGCACGGGCTTCCCGGCCGGGGCGGTGAGGAAGTGCATCCCGACGTCGCCGTCCGCGGCGTCGTAGACGCCGACCAGCTCGCGGTGCGCGGGATCGTAGCGCTCGGCGAGGAAGGCGGGGACGCCGTCGGCGAGGCCGAGGAAGGCGTCGTGGTGCGGATCGGCGGCGATCCGCGCGTACTCCTTCTCGACCTCCGGCAGCGTGCAGTCCTGCATCAGCCAGAACGCGGCCTTGGGGTGGGTGACCCAGGCGTGCAGCAGCGGCGCGTCCCGGACCGGGTCGAGGGGGCGCAGGGTGAGGTTCATCAGGCCGGCGCTCCGAACTCCTGGAAGGCGATGGACTTCTCGATCGGGTAGACCTCGCGGCCGGCGATCTCCCGGATGATGCAGGAGTTGCGGTACGCGGCCATGCCGAGGTCGGGGGCGGCGAAGCCGTGGGTGTGCAGCTCGGCGTTCTGCACGAAGACCTCGCGGCCCGCGTGGTCGACGGTGTAGTTGCGGGCGACCGCGAAGCGGCCCCGCTCGTCGCGCGCCAGGCGGTCGGCGATGCCGGCGAGGAAGGGCGGCTCCGCGTAGCGGTAGCCGGTGGCCAGCACCAGCCCCTGGGTGGCCAGGTCGAAGTCCCGGCCCTGCTCCTCGTGGCGCAGGCCCAGGGTGTACGTGCCGTCCGCGTACCCGGCGGAGACCAGGGCGGTGTTGGTCAGCAGCCGGGTCGGCACCGGGCCGCGGCGGGACTTGGCGTACAGCAGGTCGAAGATCGCGTCGATCAGCTCGGTGTTGATGCCCTTGTAGAGGTTCTTCTGCGCGGGGCCGAGCCGGTCGCGGACGGGCGCGGGCAGCGCGTGGAAGTAGTCGACGTACTCGGGCGAGGTCATCTCCAGCGTCAGCTTGGTGTACTCCAGCGGGAAGAACCGCGGCGAGCGGGTCACCCAGGTGAGGTGGAAGCCGCCGGGGGTGAGGTCCTGCAGCAGGTCGTAGTAGATCTCGGCGGCGCTCTGCCCGCTGCCGACGACGGTGACCGACTCCTTGGCGCGCAGGCTCTCCCGGTGCTCCAGATAGCGGCTGTTGTGGATCAGGTCGCCGCCGAGGCCCCGGCAGGGTTCGGGCACGTACGGCGGCGTGCCGGTGCCCAGCACCAGCCGCCGCCCGCGGTACTCGCCGCGGGGGGTGCGGACGAGGTACGTGCCGTCCGCCGCGTCCCGGGTGACGGCGGTGACCTCCTCGCCGAAGCGGATCCCGGGAAGTTTGGCGGCGGCCCAGCGGCAGTAGTCGTTGAACTCCTCGCGCAGCGGATAGAAGCTCTCGCGGATGTAGAACGCGTACAGCCGCCCGGTTTCCTTCAGATAGTTGAGGAAGGAGTACGGGGACGTGGGGTCGGCCAGCGTGACCAGGTCGGACAGGAACGGCGTCTGCAGCGTGCTGCCTTCGATGAACATCCCGGAGTGCCAGTCGAAGTCGGGCTTGCGCTCCAGGAAGACGCCGTCGAGGCCGTCGACCGGCTCGGTGAGGCAGGCCAGGCCCAGGTTGAACGGGCCGAGGCCGACGGCGACGAAGTCGTGGACGCGGTGTTCAGCGCGTGGGGACCGCGGAGGCGGCGGGGACGTCGGGGACAAGGGATTCTCCCGTGTAGGCGGCGGCGTACTCGGCTATGAGGTCGAGGACCGCGGCGAGGTCCTCGGTCGTGGTCTCGGGGTTGAGCAGCGTGAACTTCAGGTGGTGCCGGCCGTCGACCTTGGTGCCGGCGACGAGCGCGGCGCCGGAGGCGGCCAGCTGCTCGCGCGCGTACAGGTTGGCGGCGTCGACGAGGTCGGGGTCGGTGAGCGCGGGGTCGGCTGGATCGGGGCCGGTGCCGGACGGGCCGGCGGCGGCGCCCGGGACGTAGCGGAAGACCAGCGTGGACAGCTGCGGCCGGACGACGACCTCGAAGCGGGGGTCGGCGTCGAGCAGCCGCCAGCCGGCGCCGGCGAGGTCGCAGACCTCGTCGAAGAGCCGGCCGACGCCGTCGGCGCCCATGACGCGCAGCGTCAGCCACAGCTTGAGCGCGTCGAACCGGCGGGTGGTCTGCAGGGACTTGTCGACCTGGTTGGGGATCTGCTCGGCGGCCATGCGCTCGGGGTTGAGGTAGTCGGCGTGGTACGTCGCGTGCCGCAGGGTCGCCCGGTCCCGTACCAGCACGGCCGACGAACTGACCGGCTGGAAGAAGGCCTTGTGGAAGTCGACGGTCACCGAGTCGGCGCGCTCGATGCCGGCGAGCAGGTGCCGGCGGCGGCCGGAGACCAGGAGCCCGCAGCCGTACGCCGCGTCCACGTGCAGCCACACGCCGTACCCGGCGCACAGCCCGGCGATCTGCGGCAGCGGGTCGACACTGCCGAAGTCGGTGGTGCCGGCGGTGGCGACGACGGCCATGGGGACCAGGCCGTCGCGCTGGAGTCCGGCGAGCGCCGCGGCCAGCGCGTCGGGCCGCATCCGGCGCTCGGCGTCGCACGGCACCTCGACGACGGCCTCCTCGCCGAGGCCGAGCAGCACGGCGGCCTTGCGGACGCTGAAGTGGCCGTGCGCGGAGGCGAGGATGCGCAGCCGGGGGAGGATCTCGGGGGTGCGCAGGCCGGCGCCCCGCTGTTTGCGTACGCCGTCGCAGGCCTCCTCGCGGGCGAGCAGCAGCGCGTGCAGGTTGGACTGGGTGCCGCCGGAGGTGAACACGCCGTCCGCGGCCGGGCCGAGGCCGATGCGGGCCGTGGTCCAGTCGACGAGGCGGCGCTCGATGAGGGTGGCGCCGGCGGACTGGTCCCAGGTGTCGAGGGAGGAGTTGACGGCGGCGAGCACCGCCTCGCCGAGCACGGCGGGGATGACGACGGGGCAGTTGAGGTGGGCGAGGTAGCGCGGGTGGTGGAAGTAGACGGCGTCGCGCAGGTAGAGCCGGTCCAGCTCGGCGAGGGCGGCGTCGGCGTCGCCGAGCGGGTGGTCGAGGTCGACGGCGTCGACGACGGGGGCGAGTGCGGGGGGTGTGATGCCCGTGAACGGGCGGTCTGCATGGGCCAGTCGGGCCGCGATGTGCTCGACGCCTGCGGTGACCGTACGACGGTAGGTGCCGGCGGTGCGGTCGTTGAGCAGGTGGGACCTCATGGATGCTGTCCTCACGACGGGGGCCAGAAACTTAGGTAAGCCTAACCTAAGTAATTGGTCCTAGGTCCCTCGCCCCCGCCGTTTCGGCCACTCCCGCCGGTTCACCCCGCCGCGGCCTCGCCTTCGGCCCCGGTCTCGCCCTCGTCCGGGGCCTCGTAGCGGAACTGGTCCTCCGAGGCGCCGCGGCGCCAGTAGCCGGTGAAGGAGACCGCGCGGCGGTCGAACTCCCGCTCCCGGACGAGCTGCCGGCGCAGTTCCCGCACCATCCCCGCCTCGCCGGCGAGCCAGGCGTACGGCGTTCCCGCGGGCAGCTCCGCGGCGCGCAGCGCGTCGACCACGCCGGCGGTGTCGCCGGTGAGCCAGCTGATCTCGGCGTCCGCGGCGGTGTGCAGCTTGATCGCGTCGTCGGCGTGCGGCACGCGGATCCACACCTTCGCCGGCAGCCCCGCGGGCAGCGACTCCAGGATCGCGGCGGCGGCGGGCAGCGCGGTCTCGTCGGCGGCCACGATGACGTAATCCGCACCCTCCGGCAGCCGGAAGCGCACGCCGGTGTTGTCCGGAACGGCGGGGCCCAGGGCGATGATCCAGTCGCCGGGGCCGGCGTCGCCCGCCCACTGCGCGGCGGGGCCCGCGGGGTCGGTGTGCAGCACGAAGTCGATGTCGACCTCGCCGGGGCGCTGCGCGCGCACGGTGTACGAGCGCAGCACGGCCCGTTCCCCGGGGTCGAGCGCGCGGTACTCGTTGAACCAGTCCGGGCCCGTCGGCATCACCGGCTCCGCCTGGCCGGGGTGCGGCAGGAAGAGCGACAGGCTCTGGTCGCACCCGCCGGAGGCGAAGCCGTCGAGCCCGCCGGTGCCGCCGGTGCCGTCGCCGCCGGTGAAGGTGATGCGCAGGAGCGTCGGGCTGAGCCGCTCGGTGCGGGCGACTTCGAGGCGGAAGAAGCGGAACGGCTCCGCGGCCGCGGCGTCCTCTGCCGGTTCGGCCTGCTCCTCCGTCTGCGTGGTCGGTTCCGTGGTCACGTCAGCTCACCTTTCTGGCGTTTTCAAGGGCTTCGGCCAGGTCATCGAGGACCGGCGCGCATTTGTCGTACGAGTAGACGGGCTCGGTGACGCGGGAGACGACCTGGCCCGCCCGCACCGCGGGCAGCCGCTCCCAGGTGGGCTTGTCCGCCAGGGCGGCGGGCTGGAGCGTGGCGGTGCGGTTGTCCAGCATGATCAGGTCGGCGTCGTACTTGTCGACGTTCTCCCAGCTCAGCTCCTCGAACCAGCCGCCGCTGTTCTCCTTCGCCGCCTCCGGGGGCTCGACGAAGTTCACGCCGAGCTGCTTGAAGTACTCCAGGTCGGCGGAGAGGTTCGTGCCGGAGACGTAGAAGAGGTCGGCGCTGCCGGAGCCGACGAGGACCCGGATGTCCTTCCGGCTCTTCGCCGCCCGCCGCAGCCGCCCGGCGGCGTCCTCGAAGCGCTTCCTGGCCGCCCTGATCTCCGCGGAGCCGGTGTCGGCGCCGAGCGCTCCGGCGAGCCGCAGCATGCGCTCCAGCGGCTCGGTCATGGGGCGGTCGTAGACGCTGACGGCCACGCTGGGCGCCAGCCGCAGGATCTTGTCGGCGGACTCCTCCGGCACGTACCAGAGGGTGCCGGCGTCGTCGAACGTCGGGGCGACCAGCAACTCGGGCGCGAGCGCCGCGTACTTCTCGACGTTGAACTGGCCCCAGGTGTTGCCGAGTACCTCCAGCTCGTCGACGTTCAGATCGCCGGCCTGCACGTCCGGCTCGCCGCCCTTCGTCGTGGTCGGGCCGAACACCCCGGCGCACCTGATGCCGTAGTCGTGCAGCGCGGCGGCGGTGCCCGTGAAGGCGACGATGGTCTGCGGCGTTCCGTCCGCCTTCACCGTCTTGTCGCGGTCGTCCGTGAACGACCAGGGGCCGCCCTCCGTGCCGCCGCCGGAGCCGCTGTCGTCGCCGCAGGCGGAGAGGAGCGCGGTGAGGCCGGCGGCGCCGCCGGCGGCGAGCAGGCCGCGGCGGGAGAGCCTGCGGGTGCGGGCGTGGGGCATGCGGATCTCTTTCGTGCGTACGGGACCCTGCGGGCCGACAACGCAGCTTAGGCTAACCTAACCTAACTCTCCTTCCCAGGGGGTGGGCCGCGTCTCGGCCATCGGCCGCAGGGGAGAAGGGAGCCGAAACCGCCCGGGGCCCGTCCCACCGGGGACAGGGGTGTGCACGGGAACGGAGGCGGGGATGCGGGTCGGCGGCGGAATTGCGGGGACGGTGCTGGCGTTGGGGCTCGCCGTGGCGGCGGCGGGCTGCGGCACGGAGGACGGCGCGGCGGGCTCGCTCGTCATCGAGGGCGAGGCGCCCGCGGCGCCGTACGACGGGCCGCTGTACCTGCCGCCGGCGCCGGAGTGGGAGGGCGAAGGGGAGCCGGGCCCGGAGGAGATGATGGCCATGGCGGGGGCCGCCGGCCGGGCACTGGAGTGCGACGGCGACATCTACCTGGGCGGTCGGAGTGACCCGTGGCCCTCGGACGGCGGCGGCGCGACGCCCGAGGAGGGGCTCGCCTGGCACTGGTCCGTCAACGGCGAGGAACCGCCGTCGTACGGCTTCCGCATCGAGCGCAAGGAGAAGAACCGGGTGCTGTTCTCGCACGATGTGGACGGGCGGACCAAGGAGGCCGTGATCGTCGCCAAGGACCGCGAGGACCGGCCGGGCTGGGGCCCGGAGACCACCGCCCGGTGCGATCCCGCGGAGTTCGAACCGGCCGCCGACGCCGACGGGTTCCGGGAGATCTGGACCGACGGGCGGGGCGACCGGGTGCCGGTCACCCGGGTGACCAGCAACCGTGGCCCGGAGCACTGCGACTGGCAGACGGCGCACTTCCTGACCCTGGGCGAGGACGCGCACGGCGGCGGCGCGACGTACGTCCGCGACCCGGAGGGCGTGCTGCCGGAGGAGATGCTCGCCGAGCCGTACGACGGCGACGTCGAACTGCCCGGCCGCGCCCGGGACACCGGCTACCGGCTCGACGACTGGCGGCTGTGGGTGGACGACGAGGACGGCTCCCGGGTCTACGTGCGCACGCCGGACGGCGTGGAGGCGTGGCCGCGGGCGGAGGGCGGCTGCGCGTGAGGCGCGCCGTCCGGCCCGGGCGCCGGCGGCAATGCGCACCCGTGCGGGCCGGTGCGTACGGCCGCCCCGTCCCGCCCGGTGGCGGGACCGGGGGTCCGTGTGTCTGTCAGGGCGTGGGCGGCAGGCCCAGCTCGCGGGCGATCAGCATGCGCTGCACCTCGCTCGTGCCCTCGCCGATCTCCAGGATCTTCGCGTCCCGCCACATCCGCGCCACCGGGTACTCGTTCATGAACCCGTACCCGCCGTGGATCTGCGTCGCCTCCCGCGCGTTGTCCACCGCCACCGTCGAGGTGTGCAGCTTCGCCAGCGCCGCCGCCTTCTTGAACGGCTCACCGTGCACCAGCCGCGACGCCGCGTCCCGCCACGCCAGGCGGGACGTGTGGGCGCGCAGCTCCATGTCGGCCAGCTTGAACTGGATGGCCTGGTTGGCGCCGATCGGCCGGCCGAAGGCGTGGCGCTGCTGCGCGTACGTCAGCGACTCGTCGACGCAGCCCTGCGCCAGGCCGGTGGCCAGCGCGGCGATCGCGATGCGGCCCTCGTCCAGGATCCGCAGGAACTGGGCGTAGCCGCGGCCGCGTTCGCCGAGGAGGTTCGCGGCCGGGACGCGGACGTCGGCGAAGGACAGCTCGCGGGTGTCGGAGGCGTTCCAGCCGACCTTGGAGTACGGGGCCGCGACGGTGAAGCCCGGGGTGCCGGACGGCACGATGATCGCGGAGATCTCCGGCTTGCCGGACTCGTCGCGGCCGGTGACGGCGGTGACGGTGACCAGGCCGGTGACGTCCGTCCCGGAGTTGGTGATGAAGCACTTCGTGCCGTTGATCACCCACTCGCCGGCGGCCTCGTCGAGGCGCGCCGTCGTGCGCGTACCGCCCGCGTCCGAGCCGCACTCCGGCTCCGTCAGCCCGAACGCGCCCAGCATCTCGCCGGAGCAGAGCTTCGGCAGCCAGGTGCGCTTCTGCTCCTCCGTACCGAAGTGGTAGACCGGCATCGCGCCCAGCGAGCAGGCCGCCTCCAGCGTGATGGCCACCGAGGAGTCGACCCGCGCCAGCTCCTCCAGCACGAGGCCCAGCGCCAGGTAGTCGCCGCCCATCCCGCCGTACTCCTCCGGGAACGGCAGCCCGAAGAGGCCCATGCGGCCCATCTCGCGCACGATGTCGTACGGGAACTCGTGCCGCTCGTAGTAGTCGCCGATCTTCGGCGCCACCACGTCGTGCGCGAACTCCTCGACCGTGCGGCGGAGCTGCTCCAACTCGGGGGACAGGCGGTGGTCGAGCGTCGGCGTCATCGGGGATCACTCCTTGTGGGAGAGGGCGGTCACGGTGCGGGACGGGCTCGGGCGGCCGAGGCGTTCGGCCATCCAGACGCTGGTGGCGACGAGCCGGTCGAGGTCGACGCCGGTCTCGACGCCGAGCCCCTGCAGCATCCACACGAGGTCTTCGGTGGCGAGGTTGCCCGTGGCGCTCTTCGCGAACGGGCAGCCGCCGAGGCCGCCGGCGGAGGCGTCGACGGTGGTGACGCCGTGCTGCAGCGCGGCGAGGGTGTTGGCCAGGGCCTGGCCGTACGTGTCGTGGAAGTGGACGCTGATCGTCGACCGGGTGTCGGCGCCGAGGCCGTCGTCGGCGAGGGCGGTGAGCAGCGCGGCGACGTGGCCGGGGGTGGCGACGCCGACGGTGTCGCCGAGGCTCAGCTCGTCGCAGCCCATGTCGGCGAGCGCGCGGGCGGTGCGTACCACCTGGGCGAGGGGGACGGCGCCCTCCCAGGGGTCGCCGAAGCACATCGACAGATAGCCGCGGACGTGCAGGCCGTCGGCCTTGGCCGCGGCGACGACCGGGGCGAACATCGCCAGGGACTCGTCGACGGACCGGTTGAGGTTGCGGCGGGCGAAGGTCTCGGTGGCGCTGGCGAAGACGGCGACGCGGCGGGCGCCGAGGGCGGTGGCGCGCTCCAGACCGCGGGTGTTGGGGACGAGGACGGGCAGGTGGACGTCGCCGGCGTCGTGCAGGTCGGCGAGGCGCGGGAAGAGGTCCTCGGCGTCCGCGAGCTGAGGGACCCACTTCGGGTGGACGAAGCTCGTCGCCTCGACGGTGGTGAGGCCGGCGGCGGCGAGGCGGTGCACGAACTCGGCCTTGACGTCGGTGGGGACGGTGGTCTTCTCGTTCTGCAGCCCGTCGCGGGGGCCGACCTCGTGGATACGGACCCGGGCGGGCAGGCCGGCGGCGGGGACGCGCATGGGGAGGGGGGTGCCGGTCATCGCGGGGCCTCCGGGTCTCGGCGGTCGTCGTCTCTGCCTGCGGCGTCTGCGCCTGCGTCCGCGTCGCCTTCGCCTTCGTCCGGTACGACGATCGCGAGCACCTGGTCCATGGCCACGGTCCCGCCGGCGGCGACGTCCAGCGCGGCGACGGTGCCGGCGTGCGGGGCGGCGATGACGTGCTCCATCTTCATCGCCTCGACGACGAGCAGGCTCTGCCCGGCGGCGACGTGGTCGCCGACGGCGGCCTTGACGACGGTCACGGTGCCGGGCATGGGCGCGGTCAGCGCGTCCGCCCCGGCGGCGAGGGCGCCGCCGCGGAGTGCGGCCTCGACGGGGTCGTGGTCGGCGAGGTGCCAGGCGTCGCCGCCGCGGCCGAGCCAGATCCCGTCGGGGGAGGGGGCGAAGGAGAACCGGTGGGTGACGCCGCCGAGTTCGAGGGTGACGCCGGTGTCGTCGGCGTGCGTGAGCCGGGCCGGGAGGGGTTCCCCGACCCCGCCCCTTCCCGAAACTCGGGGGCTCCGCCCCCGAGACCCCCCGCGGGGTTCTGCCCCGGGACCCCGGCGGGGCTCTGCCCCCGCACCCTCGCGGGGTTCTGCCCCGGGACCCCGGCGGGGTTCTGCCCCGGGACCCTCGCGGGGTTCTGCCCCGGGACCCCGGCGGGGTTCTGCCCCGGGACCTCCGCGGGGCTCTGCCCCGGCACCTCCGCGGGGCTCCGTCCTGGCACCCCGGCGGGGCTCCGCCCCGGGATCCCGGCGGCGTTCTGTCCCCGCATCCTCGCGGGGTTCTGCCCCGGCATCCCCGCGGGGTTCTGCCCCGGGACCCCGGCGGGGCTCTGCCCCGGCACTCCCGCCGGGCTCCGCCCCGGCGTCGTCCGGCACACCGGGGGGCTGGGGCTCAGCCCCGGTCTGCACCTCGGCGTCCGATGCCAGGCCCCGTACCCGTACCGCCACCGGGTCCCGTCCCGGTACGCGGAACCACCGCTCCGTCCACGCCGGCGGGCCGCCCGCGCGCCAGCCCGACGGCTCCGCGAACGGGTCCGTCCAGCCGTCCGGACCCGCGGGCTCCCGCGCCGCCGACTCCAGCGCCGACTGCGCCAGCAGCCCCGCCGCCGCGTACGCCGCCGCCGGGGCCGGGGCCGTCGCCAGGCGGGCCGCGTCGCGGTCGACCAGGCCCGTGTCCAGGTCACCCGCCGCCACCGCCGGGTGCGCCAGCAGCCGCCGCAGGAAGCCGGTGTTCGTGTCCAGGCCCAGCACCACCGTGTCCGCCAGCGCCGCCCGCAGCCGGCGCAGCGCGGCGGTGCGGTCCGGGCCCCAGGCGATGACCTTCGCCAGCATCGGGTCGTAGGCCGTGCCCACCTCCGTGCCCTCCGACAGCCCCGAGTCGACCCGCACGCCGGGGCCGGACGGCTCGCGCAGCAGCCGCACCCGGCCCGCGGACGGCAGGAAGTCGACCCGCTCGCCGTCCTCCGCGACCCGGGCCGTCTCCGCGCAGATTCGCGCCTCCACGGCGTGCCCGTCCAGGGCGACGTCGGCGGACGTGAACGGCAGCCGCTCGCCGGCCGCCACCCGCAGCTGCCACTCCACCAGGTCGAGCCCCGTGACCAGCTCCGTGACCGGGTGCTCGACCTGCAGCCGCGTGTTCATCTCCATGAAGTAGTACGCCACCGGCCCCGAGCCCGCGCCGCCGCCCGGCACGATGAACTCCACCGTGCCCGCGCCCGCGTACCCGCACGACCGCGCCGCCGCCACCGCCGCCGCGCCCATCGCCGCCCGGGTCTCCTCGTCCAGCAGCGGCGACGGCGCCTCCTCGACGATCTTCTGGTGCCGCCGCTGGAGCGAGCACTCGCGCTCCGCGAGGTGCACCACGTTCCCGTGGCCGTCCGCCAGCACCTGGATCTCGATGTGCCGCGGCCGGTCGATCCACCGCTCCACCAGCAGCGTGTCGTCGCCGAACGAGCCGCGCGCCTCGCGCCGCGCGCCCGCGACCGCGTCCGCCAGCGCGCCCTCGTCCCGTACCAGCCGCATGCCCTTGCCGCCGCCGCCCGCCGAGGGCTTCAGCAGCACCGGCATGCCGATCTTCCGCGCCGCCGCGGCCAGCTCGCCGTCCGTCAGCCCGCTGCCCGACGAACCCGGCACCACCGGCACGCCCGCCGCCCGCACCGTCTCCTTCGCGCGGATCTTGTCGCCCATCAGCTCGACCGCCCCGGCCGGCGGGCCGACGAAGACCAGCCCCGCCGCCGTGCAGGCCCGCGCGAACCCGGCGTTCTCGGCGAGGAACCCGTACCCCGGGTGCACCGCCTCGGCGCCCGTCTCGCGCGCCGCGCGCAGCAGTTCGTCGACGGACAGATAGCTCTCGATCCGCACGGCGGTGCCGCCGGCCGCGGTGGCCGCGCGCACGTGCGGCGCGTCCGCGTCCGGGCCGGTGAACACGGCCGCCGGGCGGATCCCGAGCGCCCGCAGCGTACGGATGACCCGTACGGCGATCTCGCCCCGGTTGGCCAGCAGAACGGTCTCGAACATCGCCACCCTCCCCCTCACATCCGGAAGACGCCGAAGCCCTGCGCCGCGCCGTCCCTGGCGGGCAGCGGCGCGTGGGCGCAGGCGGTCAGCGCGAGCCCCAGCACCCGGCGGGTGTCCAGCGGGTCGATGACGCCGTCGTCCCACAGCCGGGCGGTCGCGTAGTAGGCATTGCCCTGGGTCTCGTACTGCTCGCGGACGGGCGCCTTGAACTCGTCCTCCGCCGCCGCGGACCACTCCTCGCCGCGCGCCTCCAGCTGGTCGCGCTTGACGGTCGCGAGGACGGACGCGGCCTGCTCGCCGCCCATGACGGAGATCTTCGCGTTGGGCCACATCCACAGGAAGCGGGGCGAGTAGGCCCGGCCGCACATCGAGTAGTTGCCGGCGCCGTACGAGCCGCCGATGACGACCGTCAGCTTCGGCACCCGCGTGCACGCCACCGCCGTCACCATCTTGGCGCCGTGCTTGGCGATGCCGCCGGCCTCGTAGCTGCGGCCGACCATGAAGCCGGAGATGTTCTGCAGGAACAGCAGCGGGATGCCGCGCTGGTCGCACAGCTCGACGAAGTGGGCGCCCTTCTGGGCGGACTCGGAGAACAGGATGCCGTTGTTGGCGACGATGCCCACGGCGTGGCCGTGGACGCGGGCGAAGCCGGTGACGAGCGTCGTGCCGTACTCGGCCTTGAACTCCTGGAAGCGCGAGCCGTCGACGATCCGGGCGATGACCTCGCGCACGTCGTACGGGGTCCGCGAGTCGACCGGCACGGCGCCGTACAGCCCGGCGGGGTCGTGCTTCGGCGCCACGGCGGCGCGCACGGACCAGGGGGGCGGGCCGGGCTCGGGGAGGGTGTCGACGATGCCGCGGACGATGCGCAGCGCGTGCGGGTCGTCCTCGGCGAGGTGGTCGGTGACGCCGGAGGTGCGGGAGTGGACCTCGCCGCCGCCCAGCTCCTCGGCGCTGACGACCTCGCCGGTCGCGGCCTTCACCAGGGGCGGGCCGCCGAGGAAGATCGTGCCCTGGTCGCGGACGATGACGGCCTCGTCGCTCATCGCCGGGACGTACGCGCCGCCGGCGGTGCAGGAGCCGAGGACCGCGGCGATCTGCGGGATGCCGGCGCCGGACATGCGGGCCTGGTTGTAGAAGATCCGGCCGAAGTGCTCGCGGTCGGGGAAGACCTCGTCCTGCATGGGCAGGAACGCGCCGCCGGAGTCGACGAGGTAGACGCAGGGCAGCCGGTTCTCCAGCGCGACCTCCTGGGCGCGCAGGTGCTTCTTGACCGTCATCGGGTAGTACGTGCCCCCCTTGACGGTGGCGTCGTTGGCGACGACGACGCAGGTCCGGCCGCTGACCCGGCCGATGCCGGCGATGATGCCCGCGGCGGGCGCGTCGTCGCCGCCGGGGCCGTACATGCCGTCGGCGGCGAGCGGCGCCAGCTCCAGGAACGGCGAGCCGGGGTCGAGCAGGCCGTCCACGCGGTCGCGGGGGAGCAGCTTGCCGCGGGCGGTGTGCCGGGCGCGGGCCTTCTCGCCGCCACCGGCGCGGGCGGCGGCGAGCTTGTCGTGCAGCTCGTCGGCGAGGGCGCGGTGCGCCGCCTCGTTCGTGCGCCAGGCGGCGGCGCCCGGGCCTGCGGGGTCCGCGGCGGTTGTCAGCACGGGTGCGTGGTCCACGGAGCGCGCCCTTCCTCGTTGAGCAGTACGACAGGCCGAAAATAAGGTTAGCTGTCGTTAACGCCGTGCACCCAAGGTTAACGCTCACTAACCGGGCTGTCTACAATGGCCCCCATGAGCACCCAGGCCCCGACCCCCACCAGGCGTGAGCAGATCCTCCGGGAGGCCGCGCGCCTCTTCGCGGACCGCGGCTTCCACGGGGTGGGCGTGGACGAGATAGGCGCGGCGGTCGGCATCAGCGGCCCCGGCCTGTACCGGCACTTCGCGGGCAAGGACGCCATGCTCGCGGAGCTGCTGGTCGGCATCAGTGAGCGGCTGCTCGACGCGGGCCGCGCCCGGGCGGCGGTGCGCGGGGCCGGCCCGGACGCGCCGCTCGACGCGCTGATCAGCGGCCATATCGACTTCGCGCTCGACGACCGCCCGCTGATCACCCTGCACGACCGGGAGCTGGACCGGCTGCGGCACGAGGACCGCAAACTGGTGCGGCAGCTCCAGCGGCAGTACGTGGAGCTGTGGGTCGACGTCGTCCGGGAGGTGTACCCGGACCTGGCCGAGGGTGCGGCCCGTACCGCCGTCCACGCGGTCTTCGGCCTCCTCAACTCCACCCCCCACCTCGGCGCCCGCGGCACCCTCCCCGACCGGGCCGCCACCGCCGCGCTCCTGCACCGGCTGGCGCGCGGCGCCTTCGCGGCGGCGCCGGGGGCGGTGTCCCCGGCGCCGACGTCGAGCTGACGCGCCGCTCGCCGCGACCTCCGGGCCCGTCCGGCCCGCCCTGGACAGATGTGCTGACCCGCGGGTAACTTCAATGACAGTGCACTGAGCAAGCGCTTAGTCGGCGAGTTGCCCCGGGAGGCGAGGCCCATGCGGCGGACGGTGTTCAACGAGGACCACGAGGCGTTCCGCGAGACCATCCGGGACTTCATCGCCGCCGAGGTCGTGCCGCACTACCACGACTGGATGGAGGCCGGCGCCGTCCCCCGCGAGCTGTACAAGAAGCTCGGCGAGCTGGGCGTCTTCGGCATCGAGGTGCCCGAGGAGTACGGCGGCGCCGGTGAGAGCAGCTTCAAGTTCAACGCCGTCATCAGCGAGGAGTGCGCCCGCGCCGGCGTCTCCTTCGGCGGCTCCTCCGTGCACACCGCCCTCTGCCTGCCGTACCTGCTCACGTACGGCAGCGAGGAGCAGAAGCGCCGCTGGCTGCCCGCCTTCGTCTCCGGCGACATGATGACCGCCATCGCCATGACCGAGCCCGGCACCGGCTCCGACCTCGCCGGCATGAAGACCACCGCGAAGCTCTCCGACGACGGCACGCACTACGTCCTCAACGGCGCCAAGACCTTCATCACCGGCGGCGTCCAGGCCGACCGCGTCCTCGTCTGCGCCCGCACCGCCCCGCCGACCCCCGAGGACCGCCGCGGCGGCATCTCCATCCTCGTCGTCGACACCGCCTCCGCCGGCTACGCCGTCGGGCGCAAGCTCGACAAGCTGGGGCTGCGGTCCTCCGACACCGCCGAGCTGAGCTTCACCGACGTCAAGGTGCCCGTCGCCGACCTGCTCGGCGAGGAGGGCAAGGCGTTCACGTACCTGACCCACAACCTCCCGCAGGAGCGCCTCGGCATCGCCGTCGGCGCGTACGCCCAGGCCGCCGCGGCCGTGCGGTTCGCGCTGGAGTACGTCCGGGAGCGCACCGTCTTCGGCCGGACCGTGGCGGAGTTCCAGAACACCAAGTTCGTGCTCGCCGACTGCAGGGCCGAGGTCGACGCCATGCAGGCGTACGTCGACCGGGCGCTGGACGAGCACGACGCCGGCGAGCTGGGCGTCGCCGACGCCGCCGCCGTCAAGCTCTTCTGCACCGAACGCGCGGCCGTCGTCATCGACCGGTGCCTGCAGCTGCACGGCGGCTACGGCTACATGAACGAATACCCCATCTCCCGCCTCTACGCCGACACCCGCGTCACCCGCATCTACGGCGGCACCAGCGAGGTCATGCGCTCCATCGTCGCCAAGTCGATGGGCCTGTAGGGCCGCGGCTCTGCGAGACTCGCCCCATGGCCGACGCCGCACTCACCCAGCTCATCGACCTGCTGGACCTGGAACAGATCGAGCAGGACATCTACCGCGGCGCCTCCCGCCCCGCCGTCGTCCCGCGCGTCTTCGGCGGGCAGGTCGCCGCGCAGGCGCTGGTCGCCGCCGGCCGCACCGTGCCCGCCGACCGGCCGCCGCACTCGCTGCACGCCTACTTCCTGCGCCCCGGCGACCCCGGCGCCCCCATCGTCTACACCGTCGACCGCATCCGCGACGGCCGCTCCTTCACCACCCGCCGCGTCGTCGCCGTCCAGCACGGACAGCCGATCTTCCACCTCTCGGCGTCGTTCCAGACGCACGAGGAGGGCCTGGAGCACCAGGTGCCGATGCCGGCGGCGCCCGACCCGGAGACCCTGCCCACCCCCGAGGAGTCGCTGCCGCGCTACGCGGCCGGCTTCCGCGACCCCGCGCTCGTACGCCGGCTGCTGGAGGCGCGTGCGGCGGTCGACCTGCGGTACGCGGCGGCGCCGCCGTGGGGCGAGGTCGGGGCGCCGCGGGAGCCGCGCTCGCAGGTGTGGTTCCGGACGAACGGCAAGCTCGCCGGCGCCCTCGACACCCCGCTGCTGCACGTCTGCCTCATGACGTACGTCTCGGACATGACCCTGCTCGACTCCGTGCTCCTCGCGCACGGCCGCGGCGGCTGGGCCGTCGGCGACGTCGTGGGCGCCAGCCTGGACCACGCGATGTGGTTCCACCGGCCGTTCCGGGCGGACGAGTGGCTGCTGTACGACCAGGAGTCGCCGACGTCGCAGGGCGGGCGGGGGCTGAGCACGGGGCGGATCTTCACCCGCGACGGGCGGCTGGCGGCGTCGGTGATCCAGGAGGGCGTGATCCGCGTCCCGCGCGCGTGAGCGCGGTCCGCCGCCGGGGCACGGTCCGCCGCCGGGGTGGCTGCGGCTCCGCCGCGGCGGCTGCCGTCCGCTAGGGCAGGTCCAGCCCGGCCGCTGCCAGCAGGTACGCCGTCATCGGCGCGTACGCCCCCGGGTCGGTGACGTGGTCGTCCAGCGGCACCGCCACCGCCAGCGTGCCCTCGGCCTCGCCGAGGAACAGCGCCGGGTCGTTGCAGTCCGCGTACCCCACGGCGTGGATCCCGCGCTGCGCGGCGCCGCCCGCCCACCCGTGGTCGGCGACCACCAGGTCCGGCGGCGCCTCGCCGGCCCGCTCCAGCGCGTCGAGGATCCGCCGCACCGGCTGCGGCGCGTGCGTGTGCCACAGCGTCGCGCCCTTCTCCAGCACGGCCACGTCGCAGAACTGCTGGACGTTGCCGTACGAGTCGTCGTCGCCCTCCGTCACGTGCAGCCCGGGCGGCACCGTGACGATGTCGCAGCCCGCCGCGCGCAGCGCCGCCGCCGTCCTGCTGTGCACCTCCAGCAGCCCGCCGGGGTGGCCGGTAGCCAGCAGCACCCGCTGCCGGCCCGCGGCGGCCTTGCGCAGCTCGGCCGCCATCCGGTCCAGGCCGGCCACGGTCAGCTCGGGGTCGATGCGGTCCTGGCCGCGGGTGTGCGCGGGGTCGGCGACGACGCCGACGCGCTCGGCCATGACGGCGAGCACGTCGTTCTCGTCGGTCCAGCGGTCGCCGAGGTCGAGGCCGAGCCAGAAGCGCAGGTTGCCCCGGCTCAGCTCGCGGTAGTGGCGCAGGTTCCCCTCGCGGGGCGTGGCGACGTCGCCCGCGATGCGGGTGCGGACGAGGTGGTCGACGATTTCCGGGCGGCTGGGTGCGTCAGGCAGGGACATGAGGGCCATGGTGTCATTGTCACCCGGACACATGTACGGTCGCGCAGGTGTCCAGTCTGTACAGCTCCGCCCGCGCTGCCCTGCGCTTATCGTCGGAGGCATGAGCACCACCGGCACCCCCCGCGGCCCCGTCGACTCCTCCCGCGTCCCGCGCTACGCGGGCCCCGCCACCTTCGCCCGGCTGCCCCGCCTGGACGAGGTGGGGCACACGGACGTCGCCGTCGTCGGCGTCCCCTTCGACAGCGGCGTCTCCTACCGCCCCGGCGCCCGCTTCGGCGGCAACGCGATCCGCGAGGCGTCGCGGCTGCTGCGCCCGTACAACCCGGCGCAGGACGCCGCGCCCTTCGCCCTGGCCCAGGTCGCGGACGCGGGCGACATCGCGGTCAACCCGTTCGACATCGGCGAGGCCGTCGCGACCGTCGAGGCCGCCGCCGGCGACCTGCTGGCCACCGGCGCCCGGCTGATGACCCTCGGCGGCGACCACACCGTCGCGCTGCCGCTGCTGCGCGCGGTCGCCCGCCGGCACGGACCCGTCGCCCTGCTGCACTTCGACGCCCACCTCGACACCTGGGACACCTACTTCGGCGCCGCCTACACCCACGGCACCCCCTTCCGCCGCGCGGTGGAGGAGGGCGTGCTCGACACCTCCGCGCTCTCCCACGTCGGCATCCGCGGCCCGCTCTACGGACGCAGGGACCTGGACGACGACGAGAAGATGGGCTTCGGCATCGTGACCGCGGCGGACGTGCTGCGCCGCGGCGTGGACGAGGTCACCGACCAGCTGCGGCAGCGCATCGGCGACCGGCCGCTCTACGTCTCCGTCGACATCGACGTCCTGGACCCGGCACACGCCCCGGGCACCGGCACCCCGGAGGCCGGCGGCCTCACCTCGCGCGAGCTGCTGGAGATCCTGCGCGGCCTGGCGGGCTGCCGACTGGTCTCCGCGGACCTGGTGGAGGTGGCCCCGGCGTACGACCACGCCGAGATCACCTCGGTGGCGGCGTCACACACGGCGTACGAGCTGACGACGCTGATGGCCCGCCAGATCGCCGGCGGGGACGCGTCGGAGTAACCGGAGTAAGGGGAAAGGAGGGGAGGGCACGACGGATCAGGCGCCGCCGCGCCTGATCCACTGATGCTGTGATCTGCCGCCGTGTCGCCGCCCGGCCGGGAGAACCGGCGCCGGGAGGCCGTCAGAACTCGTCCGCGAGCCGTTCCAGTATCCGCATGCTGCCCGCGTGCGTCTCGGCGGTGGCGCAGAGCCGGTCCATGACCAGCTTGTAGTTCTCCACCTCGTCCGGCTTGTCCAGGTAGAGCGCGCTGGTCAGCTGCTCCAGGTAGACCACATCGGGCAGGTCCGGCTCGGTGAAGCGCATGACGTGTATCGGCCCGCCGGCCGCCGCGAGGCCGCCGATGTCGAAGGGCGCGATCTGGATCGTGACGTTCTTCCGGTTGCCCATCTCCAGCAGGTGCCTGAGCTGGCCCCGCATGACGTCCGCCCCGCCGAGAGGGCGGCGCAGCGCCGCCTCGTCCACGACGACCCACAGCTTCGGCGCGTCCGGCCGGTCCAGCACCTGCTGGCGGCGCAGCCGCACGTCGACCTTGCGCTGGATCTCCTGCTCGGACGCCCCCGCGTTGGCCAGCAGCATGACGGCGCGGGCGTAGTCCGCGGTCTGCAGCAGGCCGGGAATGAACTGGACCTGGTAGTTACGGATCAGCCCCGCGGCCTCCTCCAGGCCGAGCAGCGTCTCGAACCAGCCCGGCAGCACGTCGCCGTACTTCTGCCACCAGCCCGGCGAGCTGGCGCGGTGGGCGAGGGCCAGGAACTCGGCACGCTCCTGCTCGTCCGTGACGCCGTAGAGGGTGAGCAGGTCGGCGACGTCGCGCTCCTTGTACCCCACCCGGCCCAGCTCAAGACGGCTGATCTTGGCGTGCGAGGCCCGGATCGCGTCACCGGCGGCCTCGCGGGTGACGTCGGCAGCCTCCCGGAGCCGGCGCAGGTGTGTGCCCAGCAGGATGCGCAGGACCGTGGGTCCTCCGTGCTGCTGAGTAAGTGCCCGGCGTACCGATGACGTCTGCTCCGGTGACGCTGACATGCGACCTGCCCCTGTCCCGCGGTATGTGAATCGACCGTTCAGTCTCTCACCGTGAAGGGTTCGGTGTACAGCTACTACGGAGTTCAACCGGGCTTCCCCGCCGAGCCGTTGACGATCAGATCGTCGAACTGGCCGTCCTTCGCGCCGAGCAGGAAGGCGGTGATCTCCGCCTGTGTGTAGATGAGGGCCGGTCCACCCGGATCGCGCGAGTTGCGCATGGCGATGTCCCCGCCGGGGAGCCCGGCGACCTCCACGCACTCGCCGTTCGGATTGCTGAACCCGCTCTTCCGCCAGGCGATTCCGACCAGTTGGTCCGCCGGTACGCCGTTCGTGACCTGCTGCATCGTGCCTCCTTGTGTGATCGGGACACCAATGTACGTGCACCTGTTCTTGCGAATGAAATTGCATCCGTACTTGCAGCGGCAAGTGCACATCGATCACTATGGCATCGCAACCTGTTTCATCAACGTGCACGTGAGACTGGGGAGTTGGAGATGACCGCACCGGCTGAAGGGTGGGTGAAAGCCTCCGAGTTCGCAGCGTGCACGCTCGAGGACGACCCCCGGTCCATATCCATCGCCCGCGACGTCGCCCGCGCGACGCTCCGCGGGTGGCTGCTGGAAGAGCTGGTCGACGACGTCGCCTCCGTCGCCTCCGAGCTGGTGGCCAACGCGCTGCGGCACGGTCTCTGCGAACCGTCCTGGAGCCAGGCCCCCCACCCCGTCGTGCTCAGCCTGCTGCGCCGCGGCGAGGAGGTCGTGTGCGCGGTCTTCGACCCCGGGAACGGCGTCCCGCGGGTGTGCGTCGCGGACCCGATGGCGGAGTCGGGGCGGGGGATGCAGATCGTGGAGTGCCTCAGCGACAGCTGGGGCTGGAGCGAGCCGGGCCCCTACGGCAAGGCCGTCTGGGCCCGCTTCTCCGCGGGCGGCGGCCCCGCCGTGCCCGCGGACGGGCACGGCGGCGTGGAGCAGCCGCTGACCCGGTTACTGGTACTGGTGGAGGTGCTCACCGGCAGCAGTCCGCCGCAGCTGCAGGCCGTGGCCTGACCCGCGCCCGAGCGCCCGCGCGGCTCGCGGGCAACATTCCGTACGCACCCGAGAAACAAATCCCGGCGCCCGTCGGTTGTCGATCCTGGACCGGAAACGATCGACACGGAGGCGGAGGCGACCGGTGGCGGAACCATCGGGGAAGATCCCAGCCGGGCAGCGGCCCACGGGGGACGACCCAGCGGAGCAGACCCCTTCGCGGAGCCGACCCGACGGCTGGGCGCGGCGGCTGGTACGACACTGTCTGCGCTACCGACGCAACGTTCTGCTCTCCCTCGGCGCCTCCCTCGCGGGGATGGGCATCATGGCCCTTGTCCCGCTCATCCCCAAGCTGATCATCGACGATGTGATCGTCTCCGGCGACCGGCCCCTCGCGCCCTGGGCCGCCCTGATGATCCTCGCCGCCCTCGCCGTCTACGGCCTCACCTATGTCCGGCGCTACTACGGCGGGCGGCTCGCCCTCGACGTGCAGCACGACCTGCGCACCGAGATGTACGACGCCATCGTCCGCCTCGACGGCCGCCGCCAGGACGAGCTGTCCACCGGGCAGGTCGTCGGCCGCGGCACCACCGACCTGCAGCTCGTCCAGGGCCTGCTCTTCATGGTCCCGATGATGATCGGCAACGTGCTGCTCTTCGCGGTCTCGCTGGTCGTCATGGTCGTCCTGTCCCCGCTGCTCACCCTCGTCGCCCTCGGCGTCGCCCCCGCCCTGTGGTGGATCGCCAACCGCAGCCGCACCCGGCTCTTCCCCGCCACCTGGTACGCCCAGCAGCAGGCCGGCACCGTCGCGTCCGTCGTGGACGGGGCCGTCGGCGGCGTCCGCGTCGTCAAGGGCTTCGGCCAGGAGGAGCAGGAGACCGGCAAGCTCCGCGCCGTCAGCCGCAAGCTCTACGCCGCCCGGCTGCGCACCGTCCGCATGAACGCCCGCTACACCCCTGCCCTGCAGGCCGTGCCCTCCCTCGGCCAGGTCGGCATGCTGGCGCTCGGCGGCTGGATGGCCACCCGCGGCCAGATCACCCTCGGCACCTTCGTCGCCTTCTCCACCTATCTGGCCCAGCTCGTCGGCCCGGTCCGGATGCTCGCGACGATGCTGACCGTCGGACAGCAGGCCCGCGCGGGCGTGGAGCGGGTCTACGAGCTGATCGACACCGAGCCGGAGCTGTCCGACCGGC
This sequence comes from Streptomyces synnematoformans, assembly GCF_039531005.1. Taxonomy (NCBI): domain Bacteria; kingdom Bacillati; phylum Actinomycetota; class Actinomycetes; order Kitasatosporales; family Streptomycetaceae; genus Streptomyces; species Streptomyces synnematoformans. Next base: position 6,502 of record NZ_BAAAPF010000043.1, on the reverse strand, counting down.
CCGGCGCGCACGAACTGCCGGCCGACGCCCCCGCCGACGTCGAGTTCGACAACGTGACCTTCGGGTACGACCCCGACCACCCGGTGCTCGACCGGCTGTCGCTGCGCGTCGAGCCCGGCGAGACGATGGCCGTCGTCGGCGCCTCCGGCAGCGGCAAGTCCACGCTGTCGATGCTGATACCCCGCTACTACGACGTCACGGCGGGCCCGGCCGCGGGCGACGGCGGCGCCGTCCGCGTCGGCGGCCACGACGTACGCGACCTCACGCTGTCGTCCCTTCGCGCGGCCATCGGGCTCGTCCCCGAGAACAGCTTCCTGTTCTCGGAGTCCATCCGGGAGAACATCGCCTACGGCCACCCCGGCGCGACCGACGGGGAGATCCGGGCCGCCGCCCGCGCCGCCCAGGCCGACGGCTTCATCACGGAGCTGGGCAACGGCGGCGGCAGCGGAGACGGCGGCGCCGGGGACGGCGGCCCGGCCGGCGACCTCCCGGAGGGCTACGACACCGTCGTCGGCGAACAGGGCATGACCCTCTCCGGCGGCCAGCGCCAGCGCATCGCGCTGGCCCGCGCGATCCTCACCGACCCCCGGCTGCTGCTGCTGGACGACGCCACCTCCGCGGTCGACGCCCGCGTCGAGCACGAGATCCACGAGGCGCTCAAGAGCGTCATGGCCGGCCGCACCACGCTGCTCATCGCCCACCGCCAGTCCACCCTGGCGCTCGCCGACCGCATCGCCGTCCTCGACGGGGGCCGGCTGGTCGACGTCGGCACCCACGAGGAGCTGCAGGCCCGCTGTCCGCTGTACCGCCGGCTGCTGACGGACCCGGACGAGCTGGCGGACCGGGAGCGCGACCCGGCCGGCCAGGCCGGCGCCGACACGCACGCCAGCGTCGAGGGCGTCACCCCCGGCCTGTGGGTGCGCAAGGAGACCGGCGAGCAGAGCACCGCCGCCGGCGGCAACTCCACCGCCTCCGCCGGCGACCCCTCCGGCTTCGCCGGCATGCTCGCCGGCTCGCCCGGCAGCCCCGAGCTGCTGGCCAAGGTCGCCGCCCTGCCGCCCGCCACCGACGCCCCCGCGGTGGACGAGGACCGCGCCGAGGCGGCGGAGGAGTCGTACGGGCTGCGCCGCCTGCTGCGCGGCTTCGGCGCCCCGCTGGCCGTCGCGCTCCTCTTCGTCGCCGGCGACGCGGTCGCCGGGCTGCTGCTGCCCGTCCTCATCCGGCACGGCATCGACGAAGGCGTCCAGCAGCTCTCGCTCGGCGCCGTGTGGACCGCCGCGGGGCTCGCGCTCGTCGTCGTGCTCGGCCAGTGGGCCGCCCAGGTCGGCGCGACCCGGCTCACCGGCCGCACCGGCGAGCGGGTGCTCTACGCGCTGCGCGTCAAGATATTCGCCCAGCTCCAGCGGCTCGGCCTCGACTACTACGAGCGCCATCTGACCGGCAAGATCATGACCCGGATGACCACGGACGTGGACGCCCTGTCCACGTTCCTGCAGACCGGCCTGGTCACCGCCGTCGTCTCGCTGCTGACCTTCTTCGGCATCCTGGTCGCGCTGCTGGTCATCGACCTCCAGCTGGCCCTGGTCGTCTTCGCCACCCTGCCGCCGCTGATCGTGGGCACGTTCTTCTTCCGCCGGCAGAGCGTCAAGGCGTACGAGCTGGCGCGCGAGCGCGTCAGCGTCGTCAACGGCGACCTGCAGGAGTCGGTCGCCGGGCTGCGCATCGTGCAGGCGTTCCGCCGCGAGAACGGCGGCGCCGCACGGTTCGCCGAGCGCAGCGACGGCTACCGCCGGGCGCGGGTGCGCGGCCAGTGGCTCATATCGGTCTACTTCCCCTTCGTGCAGCTCCTCGCCTCCTTCGCCACCGTGGGCGTGCTGGCGATCGGCTCGGACCGGGTGGCCGCGGGCACGCTCACCGCGGGCGCGCTCGTGGCGTACCTGCTGTACATCGACCTGTTCTTCGCCCCCGTGCAGCAGCTCTCCCAGGTCTTCGACGGCTACCAGCAGGCGGCCGTCGCGCTCGGCCGCATCCAGGAACTCCTGCACGAGGAGCCCTCCACACCGCCGCCCCCGCGGCCGCGGCCGGTCGGGCGGCTGCGCGGCGAGATCACGTTCGACGACGTGCACTTCGCGTACGACGGGCAGGCCGACGGCGCCGCCGAGGCGGCGCTGACCGGGCTCGACCTGACGATCCCGGCCGGCCAGACCGTCGCGTTCGTCGGCGAGACCGGTGCCGGCAAGTCGACGCTGGTCAAGCTGGCCGCGCGGTTCTACGACCCGACCCGCGGCGCCGTCCGCGTCGACGGCGCCGACCTGCGCGAACTCGACCTCACCGGCTACCGCCAGCGCCTCGGCGTCGTCCCCCAGGAGTCGTACCTCTTCTCCGGCACCGTCCGCGACGCCATCGCCTACGGCCGGCCCGACGCCGACGACGCCCGGGTCGAGGCCGCCGCGCGCGCCGTGGGCGCGCACGACATGATCGCCTCGCTGCCCGGCGGCTACCTCCACGACGTGGCCGAACGCGGCCGCAACCTCTCCGCCGGCCAGCGCCAGCTCATCGCACTCGCCCGCGCCGAGCTGGTCGACCCCGACATCCTGCTCCTCGACGAGGCCACCGCCGCCCTCGACCTCGCCACCGAGGCCGCGGTCAACAGCGCCACCGACCGCCTCGCGGGCCGCCGCACCACTCTCGTCGTCGCCCACCGGCTGACCACGGCGGCCCGCGCCGACCGCGTCGTGGTCCTCGACCACGGCCGGGCGACCGAGGACGGCACCCACGAGGAACTGCTCGCCCGGGGCGGCCGGTACGCGGAGCTGTGGCGGACCTACGCGGGCTTGGTGGAACCGGCGGCGCAGCCGGCGTAGCCGTCGACGAAGTCCTCCCGGGTGGTCGTGCCGCATCGTCCGCCCCCGCCTTTCCTGTCCTGCCCGTCCAATTTCTCGCTACACAGCGTAATCGAAGCAGCGCAATCCGTGGAAAGTTATCCACAGGTGGGCTCGGCGTTCTGGTCCGGGGCGGCCAACACGGCTAGGTTCCGAGGGTCATTGTGAACCCGGGGAGGGAAGATGCGCAGGACGCTCGGATGGCTGCTGAGTCTGGCCGTGCTCACCGGCACGGCGGGGCTGGGCAGTTCACCGGTCGCGGCCGCCACCGCGGACGAGACCGACATCAAGGACCGGCTCCTCTCGATCGACGGCATGAGCCTGATCGAGGAGAAGCCGGTCGACGGCTACCGCTACTTCGTTCTGAACTACACACAGCCCGTCGACCACCACAGGCCGCACGGCCGGACCTTCCAGCAGCGGCTCACCGTGCTGCACAAGGACACCGACCGGCCCACCGTCTTCTCCACCAGCGGCTACGACGTCTCCACCAGGCCGTCGCGCAGCGAGCCCACACAGATCGTGGACGGCAACCAGGTCTCCATGGAGTACCGGTTCTTCACCCCGTCCCGGCCCGACCCCGCGGACTGGAAGAAGCTCGACATCTGGCAGGCCGCCAGCGACCAGCACCGCATCTTCCGGGCCCTGAACGACGTCTACGACGAGAACTGGCTGGCCACCGGCGGCAGCAAGGGCGGCATGACCGCCACGTACTACGAGCGCTTCTACCCGCGCGACATGGACGGCGTCGTCGCGTACGTCGCGCCGAACGACGTGGTGAACAGGGAGGACGCGGCCTACGACCGGTTCTTCGAGCGGGTCGGGACCGAGGAGTGCCGGGACGCGCTCAACGCCGTGCAGCGCGAGGCGCTGGTGCGGCGGGACGCGCTGTCGGAGAAGTACGCGGCGTGGGCCGCGGAGTCGGGCGCCACCTTCACCACGGTCGGCAGCCTGGACAAGGCGTTCGAGGCGACCGTCCTCGACCTCGTGTGGGGCTTCTGGCAGTACAGCTCGGCCGCCGACTGCGCCGACGTGCCGGACGCCGCCACCGTCTCCGACCAGGGACTCTACGACTACGTCGACGCCATCGCCGGCTGGTCCTTCTACAGCGACCAGGGGCTCGCGCCGTACACGCCGTACTACTACCAGGCGGGCACCGAGCTGGGCGCGCCCACCATCCAGCTGCCGCACCTGAAGGACCTGAGCCGCTACGGCTACCTGCCGCCGCGGAACTTCGTCCCGCGCGACATCGACATGCGCTTCAAGCCGTGGGTGATGAACGACATCGACCGCTGGGTGCGCAAGAACGCCCGCCGGATGCTCTTCGTCTACGGCGAGAACGACCCGTGGGGCGCCGAGCCGTTCCGCCTCGGGCGGGGCGCGCGGGACTCGTACGTCTACACCGCGCCGGGCGCGAACCACGGCGCGCGGGTCAGCCAGCTGCCGGAGGCGCAGCGCGCCAAGGCGACGGAGCGGATCCTCGATTGGGCCGACGTCGAGGCCGAGACCGGCACCTCGAAGGCGAAGCCGCTGGCCGCGTACGACAGCGGGCTGGACAAGGTGACGAAGAAGGAACTGCGCGAGCAGTCGCTCCGGCCGTGAGCCGGGGCCGCCGAGCGGCGCGCCGGCTGAGCCGCCGAGCGGCGTGCCGGCCGGGCCGCTGAGCGGTGCACGCCGTGCCCGCGGGCCGTTGCAGCCCGCGGGCACGGCCGTTCCCCGCCCGCCGTCAGCCGCCGGCCCGCTCCTTCCACTCCCGCTGCATCAGCCGCACCGCCTCCCGGATCGCCGGCCGCCGCGCGGCTCCCGTACGCCACAGCGCGTACACCCGCCGCACCGGCACCGGCTCCAGCGGCACCGCGACCACCCCCGCCGGCAGCGGCCCGCGGCCCAGCCGCGGCACCAGCGCGATGCCCAGCCCCGCCGCGACCAGCGCGAGCTGCGAGGCGTACTCGGCGACCTGGTAGGCGAGATCCGGCTCGTGGCCTGAGGTGCGCAGGGTGCGTACGAGCCAGTCGTGGCAGGTCGAGCCCGGCGGCTGGCAGATCCAGCGCTCGCCCACGAGGTCCGCGCGGACGAGCCCGGCGCGCCGGGCGAAGGGATGGCCGGCCGGGACGCAGATGTCGCACAGGTCGTCGCCGATGGCCGCCAGCTCCATCCCCTCGGGGGTGGGCAGCGGGGCGATGTCCCAGTCGTGGGCGACGGCGAGATCGGCCACGCCGCGGGTGACCAGCCCGGGGGAGAGGTGCGGGTCGGCCTCCACCATGCGGGTGTCCAGCGCCGGGTGCTCCGCGGCCAGCGCCGCCAGCGCCGCGGGCAGCAGCCCGCGGGCGGCGGTCGCGAAGCAGGCCACCGTCAGCCGCCCCATGGGCCGGCCGCGGCGCTCCTCCAGCGTGGTCTCGGCCTCCTCGACGAGGGCGAGCAACTGCTCCGCCGTGGCGGCGAGGTGCTGGGCGGCGTCGGTGAGCGTCACCCCGCGGCCGCGGCGTTCCAGCAGCGGCGTGCGCGTCTCGCGCTCCAGCTTGGCGATCTGCTGGGAGACGGCGGACGGGGTGTAGCCGAGGGCGGCCGCGGCGGCGCCGACGGAGCCGTGGACGGCCACCGCGTGCAGGGCGCGGAGGCGGGACAGGTCGAGCATCGTCACCCCCAGATTTCAGCATTGCTACATCCAATCATGAAGTAATACGTGCTGGTGCTTTACGGTCGTCGGGGTTGATCCTTGGTGGATGCGCCCGCTGCACATCGCACTCGCCGTCCTCGTCGCCTTCTTCTGGGGCCTCAACTTCGTCGTCATCGAGGTGGGTCTCGACCACTTCCCGCCGCTGCTGTTCACCGCGCTGCGCTTCCTGGTGGCGGCGCTGCCGGCGGTGTTCCTCGTCGGCCGGCCGCAGGTGGCGGTCAAGTGGATCCTGGCGGTCGGGCTGGTGCTGGGGACGGTGAAGTTCGGGCTGCTGTTCGTCGGCATGGAGCGGGGGATGCCGGCGGGGCTGTCGTCGCTGGTGCTGCAGATACAGGCGGTGTTCACGGCGGGCATCGCGGCGGTGGTGCTGGGGGAGCGGCCGGGGCGGGTGCGGCTGGCGGGCATGGGGGTGGCGCTGTGCGGGGTGGCGCTGGCCGCGGTGGACGAGGGCGCCTCCGGGCCGCTGGGGGCGTTCGCGATCGTGCTGGCGTCGGCGTTCTCCTGGGGCGTCGCGAACGTCATCATGCGCAAGGCCGCGCCGCCGGACGGGCTGCGGTTCATGGTGTGGGTCTCCTGCGTGCCCGTACTGCCGCTGCTCGCGCTGTCGCTGGTCTTCGAAGGGCCGGAGCGGGACTGGGCGGCGCTGCGCTCGCTGGACTGGGCGGGCGTCGGCGCGGTCGTCTACATCGCGTGGATCGTCACGATCTTCGGCTTCGGCGTCTGGGGCTATCTGCTGCGGACGTACGACGCCTCCACGGTGGCCCCGTTCTCGCTGCTGGTACCCGTCGCGGGGATGTCCTCGGCGGCGGTGTTCCTGGGCGAGGGGATCACCGGGCTGCGCTGGGTGGCGGCGCTGCTGCTGGTCGGCGGGGTGGCGGTGACGTCGCTGGCCGGCGGCGGGCGCGGCGGGCGGGGCGGCGCGGACCGCCCCGGCCGGGGCGGC
>NZ_BAAAPF010000042.1:0-32922 GCF_039531005.1 Streptomyces synnematoformans | reverse complement strand
GCGACGAGCACGCGCAGCGCCCGGCGCAGGCCGTGGCCGAAGGGGGTCAGGACGTGCGCGTACAGCCAGGAGGCCGGGGCCGCGACCAGCCACCGCCACCCCCACACCACGGGCGCGACGACGACCCACCGCAGCAGCCACGCCAGCGCCGTCCCCGCGGCCCGCAGCAGCCGCACCGCGCCCCGGCCCGCGGGCGCCAGCACCTGCCGGTACAGCCATCGCGCGGGGTCGGCCAGCAGCCGCTCCCCCAGCCACGCCAGCACCCTGCCGAGCCCCTTCGCGGCGGCGACGAGCAGGTCCCACAGGGCCCGCACCGGCACCACGAGGACGAGCACCGCCCACCGGACCGGCGCCGCGAGACAGCCGCCGCCGGACCCGTCCGCCGCCGGACCCCCGTGGTCCGTGAACCGGCCGCCGCCGTCCCGCCCCCCGCGCCGATCCGCATCCCGCTCCGCGCGCCGCTCCCCGTCCCGCTCCGGACTCCGTTCCCACTCCTGGGCCACGGTCCTCATCCCCCTCGCCCGTACGGCGGCCCCGTCCCCGTCCGGCCCGGACGGGCTCCCGGCGCCGCCGAAGCTACGCCTGCCCCGCCCCCGTGGCGACCCAGTACCGCAACTTCAGGCCCCGCCGGTCCTCGAAGACGCCGCCGTTGGCCTCAATGACCTTCCGCGACCCCGCGTTGTCGTGGTCGCAGGTCACCAGCACCTCCGCCAGCCCCAGGTTCCGGGCCACGGGCAGCGCGTCGCGCAGCATGGCGGTCGCGTGGCCGCGCCGCCGGGCAGTCGGCCGCACGTCGTAACCGATGTGCCCGCCCTGCTCCCGGAGCCAACCCGTGAGCGAGTGCCGGATGGCGATCCGGCCCAGATAGGTGTCCCCGTCCACGTACCAGAGCGTGGTGCAGTGCACCCGGCCCGGGCGGATCATCGGGATCGTCTCGTCGGCCTCGGCACGCAGCCCCGCGACGTACGACGCGAAGACCGCGGGGTCGTGCCAGCGCCGGCGCCAGCGCCGGAGGTCCTGGCCGATGGACGTGTCGTCGCCGACCGCGCCCCTTCCCTCGGCCTCGAACTCCTTCATGGCGTCGGCGAAGGAGGCGCGAAATCGAACGTGGGGGGTGGTCAGTTGCGGCATCGGGCCATGCTTACGGGCCGTGCGGCGCCCCGGCAACCGGATAAGCGGAGGTCACAGCGTATTCACAAAACAGCCGGGGCGAATGCGCAGAGTGAGGCACACGGGAGAATTTCCGGGAATCACTGGGTTTGTGGAAGCATAGCCGGGAAAGTGTCGTTTCTCACTGGTGGTGACCATGGGCCAGCACGCCTCCCGATACCCGACCCGTACGCACCGCGCCCTGCTGCGCGCCGGCCTCATCGCGGCGGCGGCCGGCTCCGCGCTCGCGGCCGGCGGAGCCGCCGGGGCGGCCGCGGCACCCGCGGACGACACCCCGGTCGGCGCGCTCGACCGGCTCGGCGAGCTGAACGTCGGCAAGGCCAACAAGATCGAGACCGACCAGATCGCGGCCGCCCTGGGCGGCGTCGCCCAGGGCCTGGACACGACCAGGCAGACGGCCCTCGGCCCGCTGACCGACATCCCGCTCAACCCGCTGGCCAAGACCGGCTCGGACCCGCTGGACAACGCGGTCAGCACGGCCCCCGGCGAGAACGGCACGCCGCTGAGCACGGCCGCGATCACCGGCCCGCTGGCCGAGGGCGCGTCGCTGTCGGGGCTGCCGGCGGTCGGCCCGTACGTGGGCCGCCTCGTCAGCTGAGCGCAGCCCTCCCGGCAGCACCGGAAGACGGCCCGCGGATGCGCTCCGCGGGCCGTCTTCGTACGCCCTGGGCCGTGGCCCCGGGTACGGGTCCCGCGTACGCGCAAGGCCCCGGCCCGGGGCGAGCACGCGACTCGCCCCGGGCCGGGTACCGGGATTCCCCGTGTGGTGCGGGAGTCAGCCGGCGTTGTTGCCCGCGCCGTTGCCCGAGAGGATCGGGAAGTCCTCCAGCAGGTGGGACAGCGGGGCGTCGCCCTGGTCCGCGCTGGAGTTCTTGGCGCAGGTCTGGTTCTGGTTCTGGGCCAGGACCTCGTCCACGCCGACGTTGACCAGGTTGATGACGTTAACGAGCTGCTTCGCGTTCTTCGCGACCTGCGGCAGCGCGATGCAGGGCTCGTTGAGCGAGCCGTTGACCAGGGCCATGTTCGGGCTCATGTAGCCGCCCGTCTTGGTGTTGCCGTAGGCGATCTTCGAGCCGTTGCCGTTGGCGTACGGGCCGTCGCCGGTGTCGTCGGCGGCCAGCGCCTGCGGGGCGGCCAGCGCCGAGGCGCCCACCAGGGTGGCGGCAACGGCCGCGGTCTTCAGGTACTTCCTCATGTTTCTCTTTTCCTTTTCCACCTGAGGGAACAACGATGCGGGCACGCTGTACAACTCCGCACCCCTTGAGTGAGTTATCCGGAATCGCCCGTTCGGACGATCGGATTGTGTCCGGAGCGAAACCGACCGCTCAGGAGCCGCCGCGCGGCTCCGCGCCGGCGGGCGCCAGGATCTGCGGTGGCAGGGCGCCCTGGATGACCTGGTGTGCCGTTGCGTCGACCGGCCGGGTCAGCTTGCGGACCACCGGCCCGTTGACCGGCAGGCTGTGCTGCACCAGTTCGGTCGCGGGCCGGTTGACCAGACCCTCCACGGCCTGTGCGGCCGCGGCGTCCAGACTCAGGTCCGGGCTGGTGAGCCCGGGATCGATGGCGCCCGCCGGGCCGGCAGTGCCCAGTGCCAGGGCGGCACCGCACACGACCACGGCAGACTTGACGTACTTCACTTGGCATCCTTTCCGCCACGGAGCCTTCGGAGCGTTTCCTTGCCGTCAGAGCGACGGCCGTTCTCCCGAAGCCCCACCTTCGTTATTCGAAACGAGGGCGGCGCGGTGACGACACGGCACGCGGAATAATCGCGTACAAGTCCCCCGTACGGAGCAATGGTGTGATTGTCGGCGGAATAGAGAAAGGCGTCCGGGGAATGCCATGAAATGCCGTCGGGCGGCGGGCACGGCAAAGCCCCGGACCGGTGTACCGGCCCGGGGCTGCGTTGACTTCTCGTCCACCCGTGCGGGTGGTCACGGCCGGTCCGCGGACCGGCCGGGCGTCAGGCGGCGTCCCCGCCCGCAGGGCCGTTGACGACGCTCAGCGGCAGCAGCTTCCTGCCCGTCGGGCCGATCTGAATCTCGGTGTCGAGCTGCGGGCACACCCCGCAGTCGAAGCAGGGCGTCCAGCGGCAGTCCTCGACCTCCGTCTCGTCGAGGGCGTCCTGCCAGTCCTCCCAGAGCCAGTCCTTGTCCAGCCCCGAGTCCAGGTGGTCCCAGGGCAGGACCTCCTCGTAGGAGCGCTCGCGCGTCGTGTACCAGTCGACGTCGACGCCGTGCACCGGGAGCGCCTTGTCCGCGGCGCGCATCCAGCGCTCGTACGAGAAGAACTCGCGCCAGCCGTCGAAGCGGCCGCCGTCCTCGTAGACGGCGCGGATGACGTCGCCGACGCGGCGGTCGCCGCGGGAGAGGAGGCCCTCGACGATCCCGGGCCTGCCGTCGTGGTAGCGGAAGCCGATGGCGCGACCGTGGCGCTTGTCGGCGCGGATGCGGTCGCGCAGCTGCTCCAGCCGGGCGTCGGTGTCCTCGGCGGAGAGCTGCGGGGCCCACTGGAAGGGCGTGTGCGGCTTGGGCACGAAGCCGCCGATGGAGACGGTGCAGCGGATGTCGTTGGACCGCGCGACCTCGCGGCCCTTGGCGATGACCTTGGCGGCCATGTCCGCGATCTGCACCACGTCCTCGTCGGTCTCGGTCGGCAGCCCGCACATGAAGTAGAGCTTCACCTGCCGCCAGCCGTTGCCGTACGCGGTGGCGACCGTGCGGATCAGGTCCTCCTCCGAGACCATCTTGTTGATGACCTTGCGGATGCGCTCCGTGGCGCCCTCGGGGGCGAAGGTCAGGCCGGAGCGGCGGCCGTTGCGCGTCAGCTCGTTGGCCAGGTCGATGTTGAAGGCGTCGACCCGGGTGGAGGGCAGCGACAGGCCGACCTTGTCCTCCTCGTAGCGGTCGGCGAGGCCCTTGGCGACGTCGCCGATCTCGCTGTGGTCGGCCGACGACAGCGACAGCAGGCCGACCTCCTCGAAGCCGGTGGCCTTCAGGCCCTTGTCGACCATCTCGCCGATGCCGGTGATGCTGCGCTCCCGCACCGGGCGGGTGATCATGCCGGCCTGGCAGAAGCGGCAGCCGCGGGTGCAGCCGCGGAAGATCTCCACGCTCATCCGCTCGTGCACGGTCTCCGCCAGCGGGACCAGCGGCTGCTTCGGGTACGGCCACTCGTCGAGGTCCATGACGGTGTGCTTGGCGACCCGCCACGGCACGCCGGAACGGTTCGGCACGACCCGGGCGATGCGGCCGTCGGGCAGGTACTCGACGTCGTAGAACGACGGGACGTACACCCCGCCGGTCTTCGCCAGCCGCAGCAGCAGCTCCGCGCGCCCGCCCGGGCGGCCCTCGGCCTTCCACGCCTTGACGATGTCGGTCATCGTCAGCACGGCCTGCTCGCCGTCGCCGATCACCGCGCAGTCCACGAAGTCCGCGATCGGCTCCGGGTTGAACGCGGCGTGGCCGCCGGCGACCACGATCGGGTCGTCGTCGCCGCGGTCGGCGGCGCGCAGCGGGATGCCGGCGAGGTCGAGGGCGGCGAGGAGGTTGGTGTAGCCCAGCTCGGTGGCGAAGGAGACGCCGAGGAGGTCGAAGGCGCGCACGGGGCGGTGGCTGTCCACGGTGAACTGCGGCACGCCGTGCGTGCGCATCAGCTCCTCCAGGTCCGGCCACACGCTGTACGTGCGCTCGGCGAGGGTGTCCGCGCGCTCGTTCAGCACCTCGTAGAGGATCATGACGCCCTGGTTGGGCAGGCCGACCTCGTACGCGTCCGGGTACATCAGCGCCCAGTGGACGTCGACCGCGTCCCAGTCCTTCACGGTGGAGTTCAGCTCACCGCCGACGTACTGGATCGGCTTCTGGACATGCGGCAGAAGGGCTTCCAGGCGGGGGAAGACGGACTCGACGGTGGATGCGGGCACGGCAGTCATCGGGAAGGCTGTCCTCGGCGGTCCTGTGATACGTACGCGGGTGACCATCCAGCGTAGCGCGCGCCCCGCCCGGGACCCTCTTCGCGCTGCTCAGAGGTGCTTCTGCGACAGCCAGGGCAGCCGGTCGCGCAGCTCGGCCGCGCGGGCCTCCTCGCGCGCGTACAGCACGCCGTACGTGAACGAGGGCTCGCCCGCGCCCTGCGCCTGCTGCGCGATCTCGCGCAGCGCGGCCCGGGCCAGCACGCCGTCCTGGTAGTCGCCGAGCAGGTCCTGGACCTCCCGCATCAGCGAGGTGACGGTCTTCGCCTCCTTGCCGAGCACGGGGCGGGCCACCTCCGCGGCGTAGCGGGCGCGCTTGGCGGACTTGCGGGTCTCGTGGATGGCGGTGTCGCGGTCGGGGCCGGGGGCGAGGTCGAAGACCTGCTGCAGGGAGTCGGCGAAGCGCCGGTAGTCGCGGGCGAGGGCCTTGCGCAGCACGGGCTCCGCGGGGCGGACGGCGGCGGCGCGCAGCGGCGGGTCGGCGAGCAGCCCGTCGAGGGCGTCGAGGAGGGCGAGGTAGCGGCGGCCGTCGAGCACGGCGACGATACGGCGCCGGGAGCCGGTGCGGCGGGCGGTGGACCAGGTGCGCAGCCGGCCGCGTACGGGGCCGAGCACGAGCGGGCGCTCCAGCTCCACGAGGGCGGCGTGGATGCGTTCGGTGAGCACCTCGCGGTCGCGGTCGACGCCGAGTTCGGCGGCCAGCCAGCGCAGCTCGCCGGCGACGGGGTCGGTGCGGGTGCGGTCGAGGACGGCGCGGTAGCTGCGGAACGTGCTGCGCAGGCGGCGGCTGGCGACGCGCATCTGGTGGACGGCGTCCGGCTGGTCGAGGCGGACGGCGGGGTCCAGCTCGACCAGGGCGGTGGCCTGGGCGCGGACGTAGTCGAGGACGACGTCGGCGGCGGGACGGGCGGCGGGCGCGGCGGCCTCCGGCGAGTCCGCGGGCTCGGGGCGGTTCTTGCCGGCGGGCTTCTTCTTGCCGCTCTTGCCGCCCTTGGCCTTTCCGCCGTCCTTGCTGTCCTTCCCGGCCTTGGTCTTCCCGCCGGCCTTGGCCTTCCCGCCGGCCTTGCCCTCCTTGCCCCCCTTGGCCTTCTTCCCGGCCCCGGCCTTCCCGCCCGCCGTCTCCCGCGGCTCCTCCGTCTCCGCCAGCGCCCGCGCCAGCTTCGACGCCGCCGCCGACCGCCGCAGCCCGGCCCCGCCCCCGGTCAGCGCCGCCTCCACCGCGTCCAGCACCGCCGGGTCTCCCCCGGCGCCCAGCTCCACCTCCACCTCGGCCCACGCCGCCGTCGCCCCCGTGTCCGGGCGCTCGGCCGTCACCCGGTCGACGGACACCTCCGCGACCGGTTCGCCGTCCGCGCCGAGCAGTTGGTGGACGTCACGCTGCGAGCGGATGCGGACGACGGGCACCAGCTCGGCGTCGCGGACGCGGGAGCGGACCAGCGCCGCCAGGCGGCGCGGGACGCTCTCGCCGAGGGGGGCGCGGACCTCGTCGCGTACGCCGGGGGCCACCGGCAGCTTCAGGTGCCAGCCCGCGTCGTCGCCGCCCGTGCGGCGGCGCAGCGTGATGCCGTCGGCCGCCAGCCGGCGGCCCGCGGTGTCGTAGTAGACGGCGTCGAGCCGGGCGGTGCCCTGGTCGATCACCGCCGTGACGCCGTCGACGCCCGTCAGGTCGGGCAGCGGGGGCAGTTCGGAGGCGCCCCCCTCGGCCTCGTACTTCCGCTCGATCTCGCGCACCGTGTCCACCATGAATCGAATCTAACCGGGGTCGGGCGGTTGGTCAGCGGGGTGCGCGGGCCCCGATCCCCGGAATGTGCCGGGTGGCGGGGGTTCCGGGGGTGTCCTAGCGTCGCGCCCAGAACCCCAAGGAGGTCGCCCATGGCCCAGCCGCGCACCATCCCCGTCATCAGCTACGCCGAGGACGTCGCGGAGGGCGTGACCGGCGTCGACGCCGGGCTGCTGGCACTGCGGGCGGCGGTCGGCGCGGTCATGGCGGGGCACGGGGCGCAGAAGCTGTTCGGCTGGTTCGGCGGCGCCGGGTTCGACCCGACGGCCGCGATGCTCTCCGCGGCCGGCTACCCCGCCGGGCAGGAGCTGACGTGGGTGCTGGGGCTGAGCGAGATCGTCGGCGGCGTCGCACTCGCCGTCGGCTTCCTCACCCCGTTGGCGGCGGCCTCGGTGATCGGCGTGATGATCAACGCCGTGGCCGTCAAGTGGGGCTTCGACTGGCGCGGTCCGATCGCGGCGGCGGACCCGCGGGGCGTCGAGTACGAAGTCATGCTCGGCGCCGCGGGCGTCGGGCTGGCGCTGACCGGGGCGGGCCGGGTCTCCGTGGACGGGGCGCTGGGGGCGCTGCGCGGGGGACGGGTCCTGTCGGGGGTGGCCGCGGTGGTGCTCGGGACGGCCGCCGCGGCGGCGGTGCTGCTCCTGCGCCGGCTGTGACGCCGGCCGGGGCCCAGGCGCCGTACCGCCGCCGGGGTGCGTCCCTCAGGCCGACAGCGGCCGCTGCGCCTTGACGGACTGCAGCAGGCCCACCGCGATCCACACCGCGAACATCGACGAGCCGCCGTAGCTGACGAACGGCAGCGGTAGCCCCGCCACCGGCATGATGCCCAGCGTCATCCCGATGTTCTCGAACGCCTGGAACGCGAACCACGCCACTACGCCCGCCGCGACGATCGTGCCGTACAGGTCGCTGGCGCCGCGCGCGATCCGGCACGCCCGCCACAGCATGACGCCGATGAGCAGGAGGATGAGGCCCGCGCCGACGAAGCCCAGCTCCTCGCCGGCCACCGTGAAGATGAAGTCGGTCTGCTGCTCGGGCACGAACTGGCCCGTCGTCTGGCTGCCCTCGCCCAGGCCCTTGCCGGTCGCCCCGCCGGAGCCGATGGCGATCCGGGCCTGGTTGGTGTTGTAGCCGACGCCCGCCGGGTCGAGCGCCGGGTTGGCGAAGGCGGCGAAGCGGTTGACCTGGTACTCGTCGAGCATGCCGAGCGAGACCACCAGCGCCGCGCCGCTGACGCCGGCGAGCACCAGGCCCAGCACCCAGCGGTTGGACGCGCCGGAGGCCAGCAGCACGCCCAGCACGATCGCGGTCAGCACCATCGCCGAGCCGAGGTCCGGCATCAGCACGACGATCAGGATCGGCGCCGCGGCCATACCGAGGGCCTGGACGACGGTGCGGTGGTCGGGGTATTGGCGGTCGCCCGCGTCGACCCGGGCGGCCAGGATCATCGCCATCCCCAGGATGATCGTGATCTTGGTGAACTCGGCCGGCTGGACGGTGAAGCCGCCGCCGAGGTCGAGCCAGGCGCGGGAGCCGTTGATGGTGGTGCCCAGCGGGCTGAGCACCGTGGCGACGAGCACCAGCGACAAGCCGTACAGCACCGGCACCACGCCGCGCAGCGTGCGGTGGCCCACCCAGACGGTGGCGGCCATCAGCGCGATGCCGACGGTGGTGAAGATGGCGTGCCGCGTCACGAAGTAGTACGGGTCGCCGCCGGTGAGGTCGCTGCGGTTGCGGGTCGCGGACCAGACCAGCGCGGTGCCGACGGCGGACAGCGCGAGCCCGGAGATCATGAGCATCCAGTCGACCCGGCGCACCAGCGAGTCGCGCGCGGTCAGCCTGCCCCACGTGCCCAGCTCGGGCGTGAAGCGCCGGACGAAGTACCCGTCGCCGGCCGTCATGGCGCCTCGATCCTCCCGTCCGGTGAGATCTTCGGCAGCTTCTTCTGCGGCTTGGGCAGCAGCGCCTTCTTCGGGTCGATGCCGCCGTCCTCGGTGACGCCGTACAGCGCGTTGTAGACCGCGCGGACCGCGGGCGCGGAGGCGCCGGAGCCGGTGCCGCCCTGGGAGATGGTCATGACGATCGTGTACTCGTCGGTGTACGTCGCGAACCACGACGTCGTCTGCTTGCCGTAGACCTCGGCGGTGCCGGTCTTGGCGTGCATCGGGATCTTGTCCTGCGGCCAGCCGGTGAAGCGCCAGGCGGCGGTGCCGCGGGTGGCGACGCCCGCGAGCGCGTCGTCTATGGCGGCGTGCGTGGCCTTGTCCAACGGCAGCTTGCCGTGCGCCTTCGGCTCGATCATGTCGACCTTCTTGCCGTCGGCGCTGATGACGGCCTTGCCGATGGTCGGGTCGTACAGCGTGCCGCCGTTGGCGATGGCGCCGTACATGGTGGCCATCTGTATCGGGGTGACGAGCGTGTCGCCCTGGCCGATGGAGTAGTTGACGGCGTCACCGGCGCGCATGCGCATGCCCTCCAGGCAGTTCTCGTACGCGATGCGCTCGGTGTAGTCGCCGTCCTGCTTGCCCTGCTTGCACCAGGTGTCCTTGTTGGCCTTCCAGTAGTCCTTCTTCCACTGCCGGTCGGGGACCCGGCCGGTGACCTCGTTCGGCAGGTCGATGCCGGTCTCCTCGCCGAGGCCGAACTGGTGGGCGGTCTTGTAGAACCAGTCGTCGGCCTTCTTCTTCGGCTTGTTGCCGCCGTCGTTCAGCCACTCCTGGTGCGCCAGCCGGTAGTAGACCGTGTCGCAGGAGACCTCCAGCGCCCGGCCGAGGTCGATGAGCCCGTAGCTCTGCGACTCGAAGTTCTTGAAGACCTGGCCGCCGATGCTGTAGTCGCTGCTGCACTGGTAGTTGCCGTCGAAGTCGTAGCCGGCGTTGACCGCGGCGGTGGTCGTGACCGGCTTGAAGATCGAGCCGGGGGCGGACTGGCCCTGGGTCGCCCGGTTCAGCAGCGGATAGTTGGCCTTCTTGCCGGTCAGCTTCTTGTACGTGGCGGCATCGATGCCGCCGACCCAGTCGTTCGGGTCGTACATCGGGTTGGACGCCATGGCGACGACGCGGCCGGTGTCGGCCTCCATCACCACCATCGCGCCGGAGTCCGCCTTGTAGTTCGTGCCGGTGTTGTCGTCGAACTGGGTGCGGGCCACCTTCATCGCCTTGGCCAGCTCCTTCTCGGCCAGCGCCTGCACCCGCGAGTCGATGCTCGTGACCAGGTTGGAGCCGGGCACACCCGGCTGCTTGTCGGCCTCCCCTATCACCCGGCCGAGCTTGTCGACGCGGTAGCTCGTCACGCCGGCCTGGCCGCGCAGCTCGGAGTCGTAGGAGCGTTCGAGGCCGGCGCGGCCGATCTGGTCGGTGCGCAGCAGCGGGTTGTCGCCGTCCTCGGCCTGCTCGATCTCCTCGTCGGTGACCGGGGAGAGGTAGCCGAGGACCTGGGCGGTCGCGGCGTCGTTCGGCGAGCCGTAGCGGCGGACCGCGCTGGGCTCCGCGGTGATGCCGGGGAACTCCTCCTTCTGCTCGCGGATCTGCAGCGCCTGGCGGGCCGTGGCCTCGTCGGTGATGGGGATGGGCTGGTACGGGGAGCCGTTCCAGCACGGCTTGGGGGTGTCGGCGTCGCAGAGCCGGACCCGCTCCATGACGGTCCGGGGCTTCATGCCGAGCACCCCGGCGAGCTTGGTGAGGACCGCTTCGCCGTCGTCGTCCATCTTCATCAGGTCGGTGCGGCTGGCGGAGACCACGAGGCGGGTCTCGTTGTCGGCGAGCGGCTCGCCGCGGGAGTCGAGGATGGAGCCGCGTACGGCGGGCTCGATGACCTGCTGGACGTGGTTGCCGGCGGCCTCCTCCTCGTACTGGTCGCCGTTGCGGATCTGCAGGTACCACAGCCGGCCGCCGAGGGTGAGCAGCAGGGAGAGCACGAGCACCTGGATGCCGACGAGCCGGACGGTGACCCGGGTCGACTTCCCGGTCTCCGGGATGTTGGTCACAGCCGCTTCACCCCTTTGATGCGGGTGGCCTTGGCGGATTTGGACTTGGGGCCGAACAGGTTGCCGCGCTGCCGGCCGATGCCGCCGCGGCCGTAGGAGCGGGCGCGCTTGACGGCGGCGCGGCTGGCGGTGCCGCCGGCCAGCCAGCGGTACGAGGAGTCGCCCGCGGCCGAGCCGCCGGTGGCGGTCTCGGCGGCCTCGGCGGTGGTGGCGCGGTCGGCCCTGCGGGCCAGCGCCATCACCAGCGGCACGGTGAACGGGGCGAGCAGCAGGTCGTAGATCGCGGCGGTGAAGACCAGGTTGCCCAGGCCCACGCCGCGCACCGAACCCTCGCCGACGAGGGCGCCGACGCCCGCGTACAGCAGCGTGGAGCCGACGGCGGCGCAGCCGACGACCATCATCGGCCCCGCGGCGGTACGCACCTGGCCGGACTCGGGCTTGATGAGCCCGGCGAGGTAGCCGATGACGGCGAGCACGAGGGCGTAGCGGCCGACGGCGTGGTCGGCGGGCGGCGCGATGTCGGCGAGCAGGCCGGCGCTGAAGCCGACGAGGGCGCCGCCCACGTGGCCGTAGACCATGGCGAGGGCGAGGACGACGAGCAGCGTCAGGTCGGGCACGGCGCCGGGCAGGTGGAGCCGGGCGAGCACGGTGACCTGGAAGACGAGGGCGACCACCACCAGCAGGGTGGAGAGCAGGACGCGGTTGACGTGCCTCATGCGGTCAGTTCCCGTCCTCTCCGGCTGCGGGGTCCCCTCCGGCGGGGTCGGCGGGGTTCTCCACCGCCGGATCCCCGGCACCGGCGTCCGCCCCGGCGCCCGCTCCCGCCGCCTCGCCCTCCGCGCCGGGGGTGACCGTGACGGTGACGGTGGGCGTCGGCGTCGCCTTGGGCGCGGGCGGCAGGACCTTGTCGCGCGGGTCGTCGCGGGGCGGCTGGACGACGACGCCGACGATGTCGAGCCGGGTGAACGAGGCGAACGGCTCGACGTACACGGTGCGGGTGACGTCGCCGACCGGCTCGACCGACGAGACGACCCCTATCGGCACGCCCGGCACGAACGGCCGGGAGCCGCTGGAGCCGAAGGTCACCAGCCGGTCCCCCTTCGCCACCTTCAGCTTGCCGTTGAGCAGTTCCACCTTCATGGGCCGGTCGCCCTGGCCGGTGGCGAAGCCCAGCTCGCTGGTCTTCTCCAGCCGGGTGCCGACGGTGAACTCCGGGTCGTTGGCGAGCAGCACGGTGGCGGTGGACGGGCCCACGGTGGTGACCCGGCCGACGAGGCCGTCGCCGTTGAGTACGGTCATGTCCCGCTCCAGGCCGTCGCGGGAGCCGGCGTCGATGGTCACGGTCCAGGACAGGCCCTGGGCCGCTCCTATGGCGATGACCTGGGCGCCCTTGATGCCGTACCGGCCGGCGCCGGCGGTCTTGAGGATCTTGTCCAGCTCCGCGGCGCGGGCGCGGTTGCGGTCGTCGCTGCCCAGCCGCTGCTTCAGCTCGGCGTTCTGCCGCTCCAGTTCGGCGATCCGGTCGTGCCTGTCCCCCGACTCGCGCACCGCCTCGATCGCGTTGCCCACCGGGTCGACCACCGTGGCGACGCCGTCCTCGACGGGGCCCAGGGCCGTCGCGGCCCCCCGCTTCGTGGCGTCCAGGGGAGAGTCGTCCCCGCCCCGGATGTCGACCGTGATCAGCGCGAACGAGATGGTGATGAGCAGCAGGAGCAGGACCCGGCTCTCTCGTGTGTCCCTCACGTGCTTCCGAACGGCCTTCCTGGGTGTCCCGGCGACGGGGTGCGGACTTTGGGGCCTAGCGGCGGGGCTGCGCGTCCAGAACCTGCTGCAGCGCCTCGAACTCCTCGACGCACTTGCCGGAGCCGAGCGCGACGGAGTCGAGCGGCTCCTCGGCGAGGTGGATCGGCATCCCCGTCTCGTGCCGCAGCCGCTCGTCGAGGCCGGCCAGCAGCGCGCCGCCCCCGGTGAGCACGATGCCGCGGTCCATGATGTCGCCGGACAGCTCCGGCGGGCACTTGTCGAGCGTCGTCTTGACCGCGTCGACGATCGCGTTGAGCGGCTCCTCCATGGCCTTGCGCACCTCGGCGGAGGAGATCACGACGGTCTTGGGCAACCCACTGACCAGGTCACGGCCGCGGATCTCGGTGTGCTCGTCCCGGTCGGAGTCGTACGCCGAGCCGATGGTGATCTTGATCATCTCGGCGGTGCGCTCGCCGAGCAGGAGGCTGTACTCCTTCTTGATGTGCTGGATGATCGCGTTGTCCAACTCGTCCCCGGCCACCCGGATGGACTGCGCGGTGACGATGCCGCCGAGGGAGATCACCGCGACCTCGGTGGTGCCGCCGCCGATGTCCACGACCATGTTCCCCGTCGCCTCGTGCACCGGGAGCCCGGAGCCGATGGCCGCGGCCATCGGCTCCTCGATGATGTGCACCTGACGGGCGCCCGCCTGGGTCGAGGCTTCGATGACCGCGCGGCGCTCGACCCCGGTGATGCCCGACGGCACGCAGACCACGACGCGCGGGCGGGCGAGGTACCGGCGCTTGTGGATCTTCAGGATGAAGTAGCGCAGCATCCGCTCGGTGATCTCGAAGTCGGCGATGACGCCGTCCTTCAGCGGGCGCACCGCGACGATGTTGCCCGGGGTCCGGCCGATCATCTTCTTCGCCTCGGCGCCGACCGCGAGAATCCCGCCGGTGTTGGTGTTGATGGCCACGACCGACGGCTCGTTCAGCACGATGCCCCGGCCTCTGACGTACACCAGCGTGTTGGCGGTCCCAAGGTCGACGGCCATGTCACGGCCGATGAAGCTCATACTGTTACTCACCTTGTTCGCCATCCCTGCTGGTCACGGGCCACTTTCACCGCCGACGCGCACGGGCCGCCATGGGCAACAGACCAGGACGGGGCGTCAGGTGGGGTTCCGTATGGCGAAAAAGACATACTGTTACTCACCTGTACCGACATCCTTGCTGGTCACAGCGGCCGTAGATCCCTCTGTGTGCGTGCGCTCCATGTAACCCTACCGACCAGACGTCCACATGCGGAGGTGACCCGCACGGCGTACCCGCAGGATCTTGCCCGGACAGCGCAACGGCGGGGCCGCTGCCTGGCCCGGCCGCCCGCGGAGTGCCCAGGTCAGGGGCCCAAGAGTGAGCGGCCCCCGCCTGAACATCAGGCGGGGGCCGCTCTGTCGCCGCAGGGCCCATGCTCCGAGCCCGGCGGGCCTACTTCTTGTGCGTGTAGCGGTGGAAACAGCACGTGTCGTGAATCGCGATCTGTTCCTCCACCTTCTGCACGAGTGCTTCGGGAGTCTCAGCGCTCACCATCTGCATGAGCTGTTTGGCAAGGTCAAGGTGCTTGAACTCGTCCCGGAGATCCCACGCCAGGTACGGGGCTGTCGCGTAGTAGTGCCCTTCCACGACGGGCCCTTTCATGGGCAACCAGGGTTCGGACTTGAAGCACGTCCAACCCCCCGGTAGCTCGGGAAGATTCCTCTGGTGGGGAAGATCGTCTTCACCGGCTGCCCGAGGGGCTGTCGGATCAAGCGACCTTCCCCGCACGTAAGTGCGGTCCGCTTGGGTCATATTCAGATGTCCTGTTCGAGTCTCTGTGTCTGTTTGGCCGTAGATCACCGTTCTTGCTACGTGACCTACGACACACAACGTACCGCGGACTAGGTGCGTGTGTCAGGTAGTTGGTCGCTACCGTCCCCCGACTCCACCACGTAGTGCGTGTGCCCCACCCGGACGTGCTCCGCCCCCTGGCGGAGAGTCTCCGCCCCGTCGAAGCAGGCCCACGCCTGCCGGTCGCGCGCAAGGAAGTAGTTCCCAACGCCCAACTCCTCTAGCCGGTCGATCAGGTCGTCACGGCTACCGTTCTCTCTCATGGGTGCCCTCTCCATGCCAGGACCGTACCCGCTAACCCGGGGCCGCACATCACCCCAGGTCAAGACCAGTGGAAGGAAGTCCGAAGGTGCAACCGTTGGTTGAGTATGCAGCGGTAATCCTTGTCCGAGGGGACGGACGAGTTCTATTGGGCGAGCAATACCCGCATGAAGGATGGGTATTGTCCGCCCCCGGCGGCGGCATTGAAAAGAGCGAGACCCCAGAGCAAGCAGCAGTGCGGGAATTGCGCGAAGAAACAGGCGTCGAAGTATCGATTAGAGACCTCCGCCGGGTTGGGCAAATTGTGCACGGGGCAAGCGATGGCCGCGGATACCGAGGTTGGTGGTTCTCCGCGCAATCATGGACCGGAGAACCTACGCTCATGGAGCCAACCAAGTGCCGGGGGTGGGACTGGTACCCAATTGGCAGTCCAGGCATTGACCGGTATACCGCACCTATGC
Source organism: Streptomyces synnematoformans (assembly GCF_039531005.1). Lineage (NCBI taxonomy): Bacteria > Bacillati > Actinomycetota > Actinomycetes > Kitasatosporales > Streptomycetaceae > Streptomyces > Streptomyces synnematoformans. The sequence continues at coordinate 17,669 of NZ_BAAAPF010000042.1, read as the reverse complement.
TCGCCACCTATAACCGGACCATTCTCAGGAACGAATCCAACCGATTGCATACCTGAGCCCACCGATACGGACGGAAATCACCCGGCCGGTAGTTGGCGTGACGCCGATAGCGTTCACCATCGTCCCGTCCGTCGTTTGAATCGTCGTGCTGGTGGAGCCAGAGGAAAGCGCGGAGATCCGGGTATCCGCCGGCTGGGATTCATCGTTGAGAGTCTGAGCCAGTGTAGGCATTTCCGATGCCTGCCTTCTTGATAGCGGCGGCCGATGTGCTGTCGACTCGCTCGCCGACGACGACCCGCATTTCGCCGCCGTTGCTCGATGCGGTTAGCGGGATGTCGAGTGCCAGCACGATCATGTCGTTTGGTGTTCCGTCGTCGCCAATTACTCTCACTGTGTCGTATAGCTGTAGTGCCGGGTTCGGGACCGCGGTAATGGTCTCGGTGAAACCGCGGAGCATGGAGGCTGCCCAGAGATCATTAACTGTCCGGATCGCATCATCTACCGTTGCGAACTGGCCGGTTTCGAAATACTGCGACACCCACCCGTGCGGGCCCCGGATATCGAGTGCGCCACTCTCGGTGAACAACCGCCCGTAGTAGGTATTCGCACCAGTCGAGGGATCTTTACCTTGCGCGATGATCCAGTTGTATACGCCGTCCCGATCCTGCGTACGGACACGCCGCAGAAGTGATCCATTCACACCTCCCCGAAAGGTGAACACGGGCGTACTACTCGGCTCCAGGACCTTCGGCACAAATGCGAGGTCTGCCACGTCGTTGACATAAACGCGCGCCCCCCATGCGTCGGCCAGTGTCTTGATAGGCTCCGTGCGGTCACTCATGAAAGGCGTTGCCACGTACTGCGACAGTCGAGGATTACTCGACATGGCACTAAAGTCCGGCGCGATGATCTGCACGTCATCCGTAAAAGTGTTCTGTAGACCCACCCACGTGAGCCGGAATAGCGCGGACTGGTAGGTATGCGAAGGTCCAAATCCGTCGATTGGCGACCCCTGAATGTTCTGCTCTTTCAGTTTGCGCCAGAAGTCCGCGCCAGTGACTTGCACAGTCTGAGAGTCAGATTCCACATTAGTAATCAGGTAATGACCCATGTGACACACGTGGAACTGACCGGAAACGGCCGGATTGAACATGCCGTTCGAGATATACACGCTCTGCCCGTATGGCGCCAGTGGGTGTAGTCGGTCGCGTCCGGGCTGCCAGTCAAAGCCGGTTTCGTCGAACCGAGGAACTGTGAATTGGCAGCGTCGTTCTTCCTCGGCAGTCGCATCGAAGGTCACAGTTCCCTCGGTGATCGGCACTTCAACCTGGCCGACACCGCCGCCACGATAGGCCATTACCCTCGTACGGACTTGGTGGCTGGTACGGATGGCATCGGTCCACCACTCCGGGACGCTACGCATCTGCCACCACCTGAATTGAACAGTTCCAGATCCGGCGCCAGTCGCCGGCACGGCCGGTGAAGCGTTCCCTGACAGTCGAGAGCAGTACGAAGGTGACAGCCGGTCCGAGTGCTACGGCAGGGCATTCGGGAACGAGGATCAAGCGTTCATCTTGCGACAGGACCGACTCCATCTGAATATAGTCCTCTTCGGTGCGTGTCAGCAGGGAAATGGTGCTGCTGGGGTAGCGTAGCGAATCAAATACGACGACCGGCGCGGGATTTCGGTGGATGGCGAGTACCGCATTGTCTCTATCGTATTGTTCCTCGGGCCATTCCAGGATTTCGGTCCACGTGGGAAATGCGCCAGACGCCGTCTGTAGGCGCGCACGCCGGGCGGCTGACGGCACCTCATCTACGGTCACGGTGGTGAGGAGCATTTCCCCACCTGTAGCATCTGGCAGCATGTACGCATGGGGCCGGACGTAGAACACAGCAGGATGCAGGCTCATCGGGGCAGCGATGTCGTTTGCCGGGCCGGTGTCGGCAGGGGCCGCGGTTCCCATGACGTATCCGGTATAGGTGGTGTACTCGGTCGTGATGGGCTGATCTCTGCAACAGGCGTACGCCTGCCCTGTAGGCGCTGCGGCACCGGTTTGGTTGATAGTGGTCGTGCCGTCGCTCGCGACGCCGGAGAATCCCGCTGACGCCCGTGGAATCACGCCCGTGGGCGGGGTCAGCGTCCGCAGTCGGGTCCGTACGCGGTACAGACTGGTTTCGGTGACCTGAATCTGGGATCCCTGCCCGGCGCGAAGGATCTTAGCGGTCCGGGCGATCGCTGCGCTGTCGGAGCCGTCCGAGACGATTTCCACGGGGCCGTCGACGGCCCCCGTCGACGGGTCAACGGACTCCCAGGTTCCTGCCGCGGTGAAGTCCGTCGAGAAGATGCGTTGCCACGTTGCCATTAGGTGTACCTCGATCCCGCGCGCCGCCGGATTCCCTCGTTTCTGAGTGCGCCGGAAACGGTCCGCTGAACCATGCCAGAGATTTGCTGTCCGTCGATATAGACATGAACGACGGGAGTCGGTCGCCTAAGCGCTGCTGTCATTGCCGGGACACTGAGCGCGCGGGTTTCCGTTGCGGTGAGTGCGCGGACGCCGTCCCCGTTATCCGGGGCGGAGAACGGGGAGGCGGAGAAGATTCCGCCGATAGTCCCGGCAAGATCGGAAAGCCAGCCGGGCGGTTTAATCCTGCTGAGCCATCGTCCAAGTTCGGCAAGCCAGTCGACGGCGGATTTGATCCAGTCCACGAACCACGAGATGAACCGCACTGCCGCGGCAATAGCACTGATGAAACCGGCGATGTAGACACCGATGAGTGTCCCGACCTTACGACCCAGTTTCGACAAGATCGGAATAAGGTTTCTCGACACGATCCGCCACGCCGATTTCAAGGCGTTTGTCAACGGACGAAGTTCCTTCTCGTTTCTCCGGTACGCCCCGGACACCTGGTCAGAAACCGCTTTGATCAGATTCCAGGCGACAATGAACCGGGAGTTGACGAACGCAACGATCTTCACGAGGGAATCGCGATTTCGGTTGACCCACCGACCGAACCGGGTGAGCGCTGGAACGGCGTGCTTATTGATGGATTCGACAAGTTCCTGTTTGAGCCGCCGATAGAGCTGTTGGAGGTCCGTCTGCCCGCTTCTGAGTGTCTTTCCCATACGGTCGGCGGAGCCGCCGACTTTCCCAAGCGACTTGACAGCTTTGGACGGATCGAGCGCGAAAAGTGCGGCGCCGAGATCCTCCGCCTGCCCACCAAACAGGTCGACCGCGGTGCGAGATTGGTCAACCGGGTCTTTCATGGCGCGTAGTCGGTCGATGGTGTCGTCAAGAGCGCGTTTCGCGGTTTCCCCGCCCGCCCCGAACTTCTTCGCCATCTCGTCGGCACTCAGACCGATTGCCTCGAATCCCCGCCTCGTTTCTTCGGACCCGTCGACCGCGCGAATAGCGAATTCCTTAACGGCGTCCGCCACGATATCGGCGTCACGGGCACCACCCTTGAGACCCTGTGTAATGAGCCCCATAGCGTCCGCGCCGTCTAGACCCAGCTTCCGAAACTGGGTCGAGTACTCAGAGAACGTGTCCAGGAGATCATCAGCAGCGTTCCCGCCGGTTTGAAATCCGCGAGTCAGGATGTCGAATGCCTCGTCCGCGGAATCAGCCATCCCCGTTTTGAGCATCCGGGAAACAGCGCGTGCGATCTGCGAGGACTCCTGACCGAAGGTGTTCGCCAGGTCTGACACGCGGGTTGCCATGGTGCGGATTTGCTTGTCGGTCGCGGTGGGGTCGAGAAGTCCCGCGCGCATCACATCACCAATGGAGTCCGCGGCTTGCTGGAAATCCGTCGTGATTCCCTTGGCGAGAAGGTCCCCGGCGAGTTCACCGTAGCGTTTCGCCTGTTTCGGTGTGGCGCCGAGTTGGGCGCCTAGGGTGGCGGTAATGCGCCGTTGTTCAAGGGCCTCATTGATGGCGCTAACGAGTGCGGCACCGATGGCGGCCCCGGCTGCCGCTGCGGCAGCGGGCCCGGCCTGTTTGAGAGAATTCATCATTCCCGAGACCCGGCCGGGCATCCGTTCCATGTCCCGCTGCGCCTGGCGCGAATCGGAAGTGACCCTGATAGTAAGGTTCGCCGGTCGTCCCGCCATGGGGTTATGTCACCTCCTGTGGTGCCGTTCCTCGGCCTGCCGCTGCCGGATTTCGGCCGCAATCAGCGCATGCATGGCTGTCGTTTCCGCCAGAGTGCATTCCCTCAGAGCCGCCGGAGAGATACGCCATGCGCGGGCCAGCATGACGCGGGCCCCGACCTCTCCGGCTAGGCGGGGTCCGCCGGCTGATCCGTTCCGAGAATTGCCGCCTCTGCGGCCCGCTCCTCGAATCCTGCGAGTTCCTTTTCGTCTGGAGCAGCTTCCGGCACCGGAAGTTCGGAAATCGGGATGTCGGCTGCACATTCCCAGGAATACCGTGCGGGATCCTCGCGCCGTGCGAAAGCGACCGCGACCAGGGCCAGGAATGACGGGCCGTCTGCGTCACCGATTTCGGAGACCTTGAGCCGTCGCTTGATCGTGTCGATTTCGCCATTGGTCAGCTCTCGCGGGTTGGTGTACCAGCCGAACGACGGCGGATTTGGGCGGTTCGGCGGCGGGGGTGGTTGGCTGTTCATGACCCGGGTGTCCTCTCGACGAGCGTGCGAATGGAGTCCTCGAAATGTCCGCGCCAGACAGGTTCCGTACGTTGTGCAGCATCGATGACCCATGGATGAGCGGGAATGTGGCGGGCGGGCCAGCCGTAGTGAATGGGCCCCGCATAGGGCACGGACGCGCGGCCGAATCTGACAATGGAAGCCGTTTTGGTGCCAGAAGCGCGACCCGTGGATGCCAGCCGTCCCGTGCGGCGCGGCGTGCCGGGAAGTGCGGCTTGTGTGACGTACCGGGCGACCCATCGGTGTTGCGTCTTCAGGTCCTCTAGGCCGCCGTCAATGTCTCTCAGGCGTCGCCGCAGCTCCCGCCCGCCCTCGACCGCGACAACGGTTTGTCCGCGCGCCATACCGGCCGCCTATCCGTCCTGGGGCGCCTTGTCGGGCCCCGGGGCGGATGCCTCAGCGGTAACCGTGAACGGCGTCGGCGGATCGGTGGTGACGGGCTTGGCGACCATGGGCCACTCAACCTCTTGTGTCGGGTATTCGCCGCCGACATCTCCACCAATTGGAATAGCTACCACCCGGACCTGTCCGGAGAAAATCTTGCTTGTGGGGCCGGGCTGCCAGCGGTAGTAGGCGGTCGCTCCGTCGTTCTCCAGGGCCCAGAGAACGAGGGAACTGGTTGCTGAATCCGTCGACTCCCAGTTCATAAGGGAGGTGAGGTTCATGTTCCAACTCGTCGGGCCCGGTTCTCCGGTCAACAGATCCCCGCACAGCGGCTCGACGGGATCGGGAGTGTCCCCCGCTTCCGGGGTGAGCACGACGGCCGTTGGGGCGCAGCTGTATGCCGTGTATGTGGTGCCGTCAAGGGAGAGTTCAAAGACCCCCCGTCTGTGGAGGCTGGCAGCCATGGCTTTCACTCCATCCAGTTTGTTGTCAGCCGGTATGCCTGATTAGGATCTGTGCCCGACGCGGGTCCGATTTCCACGGGGACCGGTTCGGCCAGCGTGACGGGCAGCACGTCGAGGACTTCCGCGAGGAGTTCTGCAAGGACCGGCAATTCGGCGCCGGCGCCTGCCAGCCCGATTACCAGAACCTCGAACTGATAGCGGAATCCGCCACAGAGCGTTTGCGGGTCCTGAATGGTCGGCGGATTGACCAGCACGCACGGCGCTGTCACATTCCGCGGATCGGTCACAATCCGCCGTTTCGGCAGCGCCGTCCGGAGAGAGTCCGCGAGTTGTTCCATGGCATCGGTGATGAGTTGAGTCATCTATCCGCCCACCCTCGGCGGTTCCCAAGCACCAATGCGCAGCAACCGCTCAATATCGGGGTCCCACCGGCTGACGTACTGCGCACCAAGGTCATTGAACGTTGCGACCCCGGTAGGGCTGTTACGCCGCGCGTACAGCCGCGCGCCGAGCATGATTCCGGCCAGCAATACATGAGCTGGCCATTCCGCCCCGATGGGCAATCCTTCAAGGTCATGCGCGAAGTCCGGCAGGACCGCATTCACCGCATTCACCGAGGCGTCGAGATGTCGTCCGTCTACGGTATCGGGAGCGGGCGGCACAGACATTCCCATGTGCGCCGCTACCGCATCCCTCGTGACTGACGTAGCCATTTCCGGCCCCGTTACTTGGCCGACCGTGCAGCCGCCGCGGCCGGTGCCGGAACCGTAATCCGCACCAGTGATGCCGGGTACGGGAAGTAGGTGGCGACGTAACCCATGTACGCGAGATCCCGGCCGAGAACGTCCGGCCGTTCGGCCTGAAGGAATCGGCGCCCGTTCTCGTATCTCTCGGTGAGTTCCGCATCCCCCACAATCATCGTGAGATCCGGCAAGTTCTTCGAAATCACCCAACGGAACGGGGAGTTCGTCACGCCGCTTTCAGGGTCCGAAACGTCGAGCTGTCCCGATGCATTCGACGGAGCGAGGTACGGCAGGAGCGGGCGGCCCGTGGTGTCGGTCAGCCCGGCTAGGCGCACCCATACGTCCGTGGAGATCCAGACGGTATTCGGGATGGCATCCGCACCGGTGGGGATGGACTCGTACACGAGCCCGGCCGCCGTTGCCAGTGCGGTATTCAGACCCTCCGCCGTACCATCCCACGCAACCGGACCGCCGGTCGCCGCGGTGTTCAGATTCGTTGCCGCAAGCAGGTCCGTCCGTGCCATGTAGACCGCAACGAAATTTCGCACGACCTCGTTGAGAAATGCGGGAGAGGTCCAGTCAATCACCTGATAGGCGATATCGAGTGCGCCCGCGAGCGTCGTCTTCTGTACGTCTTCGAGAGTGACGGTCATCTTCTGCGAGGCTACTTCTGTCTTCTGCGCGGCCTGAGAGTCGACAACCGTATTCTGCGTCAGCTTCGGCCGAGAGAACTTCTCACCGACCATAGGCATGTCCTTAGCTGACAGCGAATCCCACAGCCGTCGACGGCCGGACGGGCGGCCGAGGAGTTCACCAATGATGGAAGTGGGCAGCAGTCCGGGAACGTCGGTGGTGATCTCGTCGGCGAGTGCGGCGCGGATGTTCGCGAATTCGCCGGTGTCCCCTTCGGGACCGACCGCGCGGGCCCACGCTGCCAGGTAGTCACCAGCGGTGATGAACCGGCCGTCCGGGGTCCAGACGCCCGGGTAGGGGCCGCGCGCTCTGTCCCTGGCCTGTACGGCGATGACGCGGCCGTCGGCGGTGCGGACCACCGGTTGCCCGGCCGGGCTGCTCCCGGTCGCCCTGGCGGTCGTCTGGGCCCCCTCCAGCACATCAACGGCCGGGGCGGGAGGCTGTCCCGCCAGGGCGGTGTTCACTGCGTGCGTTACGGCCGTTTCCAGTTCCGCGCGGGTAACCGTCTCGGTGGCTGTCTCAGGTGCGGCCGGAGTCTCTACGGGCATTGCGTTCTCTGCTTTCTTCTCGGTCTGTGTGACTTCTCCGATACGTGCCGTCGAATCGGCGGGCCACCCGACTACGGAGACTTCGAACAGTTCGGCAGCGGTCACTTCGAAAATCTCTCGTTCGTCTTCGATGACGTCCCGGCCGTCGAGCACGCGGTAACCCACACTCAGGCCGTCTACGTGCCCCTCGGCTACGAGGGTCAGCACGTCGGATGCGGCGGACGTGCTCGCCACCCGGAAGACGCCCCGGGCCGTGCCGCCGTCGTCGTCCAGCTCCGCCAGAGAGCCGATAATGACGCGCTCGTCATGGGAATCGAGCAGTTTCACCCCAGACAGTTCCCGTGGGGTGTGCAGTGCCCCCGGAGCAAGCCGGACGGAATACCACGGGCCGTACGGGTGGACAAGCTGACCGTAGGTGGCCAGCGTCCCGGAGATTGTCCGGCGCTCATTCGATCCGCCGGCTGCAATAGCGGAATGCTGGACCCTGATTACCTCACGCGGCATTGGCCGGTTCCTCCTCGGCTGTGTCCGGGCTTTCTGGAATCGGCGCCTTGCCTTGCTCCTGGCGCTGTTCGGCGGCTGTGCTCTGACCGGAGCGGATCAGGATTTCTCCAATTTCCGCGCGGTCCCTCGGCTCGCTCCGCAGGAAGCCATCCGGGTCGAATGCGATGCTCTGCCCCCTCGGCGTGCCGTTGGTGTCCGGCATCGACAGCCGTTGAGCGATGGGCAGCATGTAGGACCGCAAGGTCATGTCGTAGAGGTCCCGGTGCTCCGTCGCGATCGTCGAGTACGTCATTGAGTCGCCGCTTTTGGCGTTCGCGTAGCGGGCGGGCAAGTTCAGCAGTCGGGCAATCTGCGCGCTTGCTTCCTCTCTGCCCTGCACAAGCTGTAGCTGGTCCGGCTGCATAAACACGCTCACCCAGTCCACATTGCCGTTCGCGAAAGCTGAGGACCCCCGGGTCCGCGCGGCCCGCCATTCGTCCATGAATGCGGTGATCTCCCCCCGCTTCATGGGGTATTCGCCCTGATTCTTCCAATATCCCGAGGGAACTTCCGGATCCGCATACAGCCGTGCCGCCATCTCCAGCCTCAGCGCGGTCAGGATCTCGACAATCCCAAGTTTCAGAATGCCGCGGTCCGGGCCGTCAAAGCGGATCAGGTCCCGCTGCGGCACTTCCCGGCCCCGATACGCCACGAATTGTCGGAGCACTTCCCCGGTGGCGTACTCCGTCTCCACCGTCACCAGCTCCGGTTCGAGCCGACGCACGGTGAGCGGATATCCCGCCGGGTCCCGTCGCACCACCATCCACCACGCATGCGGGTGCATGATCAGGTCTTCGACGGTGAGAGTGAGAGTGGTCACGTAGGTGCGCGATGTCTCCGGCTGTTGGAGATAGGGGCCGGAGTCGAGTCGTTCCATTCCTCGCCACCGGGTGAGCGGCATCTGCGCGATAGCGGTGGTGATGACCCGCACGCCGCGGCGTACCGCGGGAACGGCCAGGGCGATGTCTCGGGTGAGACAGCCGCCCATTGCCTGAAAGGCGAGCGGGTTGGACATCCCCGCTTCCATTTGCGAGACGAGAGCGGGGGCAATGTTCCCCTCAGGAGGCGTGACCGTTCGACCGATGTCGATCTCTCCCGCCGCTGTCACAGCACTCGTATTGCGCCGGAGCCGCAGAATGTCGGAAAGCCCCATAGCGGCAATATACGACTATGCGTATTGCGCGGCGGGTAACGGCACGGCTCACGGTGCAGCGAACAGTTCCGCCGGGAGTGTCGCAGGAGGATGTGAGAGCCCATAGAAGGCCAGCATGGCGGCCAGTAGCGGCGCGGGCGTCGTGCCGTCCTCGGCGACCAATCGAGAGAACACCGACGTTTCCCGCAGGAGGCGTGTCGTAGCCGCCCGCACCGCGGCGTCCAGCCGCTTATTCGACCGGTGCGCGTAGGCTCCCGAGACCAGCCCGTCGAGGAATTCGGTTTGGGCGTCTACCAGGGTTCCGGCCGTGACGTCCGGCAGCGGCAGCCTTATATCACGTTGCTCTGACAATTTGCGGTACACGGTGCCAGCCGGGGACCCCGAGTCTACTACCACCGCGGCCGGGTTCCAGCGCTCTGCCAGTTCCAGAATCCGCGGCGCCACCCACGCAATGCCAGTCCGAAAGTCTACGATTTCCACGGCGTGTCCCCGGCCGTCGCTGCGCTGTCCGGCCACCACGATGACCGCCGATTTCCGGTCCGCCGATACCTCAGCAGCGAACGACAGCGGACCCGTCATATCCAGGGGAACCGCGGTTCGCGCCCCGTCCCACAGTGCCGGTGCCACCGCCCAGGATTCCGTCTGCGTCCAGAAGTTTCCGTATGCCCGCGCGAACTCGGCCGGAGACAGCAGCTCAGCGGCCGTTTCCAACGCCTCTCGCCCGATGGTGTGCCCGAGTGCTGGGTGATGTGCTTCGTACACGTCCAGGTCCGTCAGATCCTCGGTGTCCGCGGGAATGCCCCACTCGAAGAACGCCATGCGCCCGGTATCGCCTCCCGGGGTCGCCAGGCGTTCACGGGCGTCACGCACGTAGTCCCAGAGCCATGTACTAGCCGCGGTACCCGCCGTACTCACAATCCAGGTCTGAGCATCCGGCCGCGTCGCCTGTGTCGGCACCACCGCTTGCAGAATCGCTCGGCCCTGTTCCCGCGTGAATGCGAATGCCTCATCGCACAGCACCTTGTCCGATTGCTTTCCGTGCAGTGCCCGCTCATCCCCCGCGTGAAATGGGCGCAGCGTCGATCCCAGCAGCGGCACCGAAAGCTGTTCCTGCCCGTTGGCATTGCGACGCCGTGTGATCTCTTGCACGGGCGACGCTTCAATGAGCGTCGACAGCTCCCCCCAGGTGTCGCGTGCGTCCTCACGCTTCTGTGCGGTGAGCCAGCATCGTGCTCGGGATCTGGTGAGCATCGCGTGTGCGAAAACGGCCGCCAGTAGCGTTGTCTTCCCGGACTGCCTCGGAACCGTCACCACGATCAGGGGATATTTCAGCCGGCGGTCTGGTCCGACTTCGAGCGCGGTATTCACCACCTGCGTTTGCCACGGCATGTACGGGGTGCCCATGGAAGCGGCCAGTTTCCCGACAGCGGGCCCGTAGGTGGGGGCCCGCGGATCCCGGGGCGTGGCGAGTACGGGCGGGATCCCGCGCCTATTCCTCATCATCCGGCACGGTCGGTGTGGCGATATCCGCGAGAAGCTGCGTCAGCGCATCTGAGTGCGTAGTCCGGGGAATCAGCATCAGCGTCTCCAGCACATCGAGGAGACGCGGGGAGAGCTGGGCGAGTGCGTACGGCTGGTCCGCGGCGATATCCACCCCGGCCGCCAGGGTCCGCGCGAGCGATTCCAGACCCGCTAGGCGAGGGTCCGCCGCCGCCCCCTCCCGGGCGGCCCGGATGGCGCGCGTAACCCCGGTCTCGACCCGGCCCGCCCCCCGGCCCCCTACGCGGCGCTCAGCGGCCGTGTGCGGCCCGCCGGTGCCCCGTGGGGCCCGTGCCCCTCTGGCAGCCATGTGCGGCCCCTCTCAGCGTCTCCAGCGGCCCCGCGGGCGGGCCCCCCACCCCCCGGCGGGGAGAGAGAACAGGGGGCGCGGGGTGTCCGCAGACTCCCGGTGATCAAAAACACGCGCCGTCGCCGCGCGACGCGATCGGGCGGGCCCGCCGCGCGCACCGCCGACGCGCCACGGTGGCGCCCCAGGTGCCTCCCGGTCCGGGGCCGGGCACCCGGCCCCCCAGCCGCCCCCTGGCGCAGCGCAGCACGCGAGAGCGGACGCGGCCCGCAGCGTGCAGCTCGCCCGCGCGGGCCCCTGGCCGGACCGGGCCGGATGTCGTGCTCCTGGTCGACGTGCCCGGCCCGGCCCCGGCTGCCCCCGCCACCCCCACCCGGCCGTTTCCGACCGCACCCCTCCCCCGCCTTTTCGCTGACCCCCACCGGCATCACGAATCACCCTCGCGGCTTTCCCTTTCGAGTTCCAGAGCGTGAGCGTGCCGCAGATTCTCAAGATGGATTTCGTGTGCGTGCTGTCTGCGCTGCCGCTCCGTCTCCGCTTCCTGCCGGATCCGCTCAATTCTCACCAGCACGTACGAGCCTCCTCCCGTCGCGAATGCGGCCAGCGCTCCGGATAGGGCAGCAGCCGAATCAGCATCCATCGCGCGGACCGTAGGCGTATCTGTCACAGCCCGATTATGACCCCTGCCTTTCACCAATCCGCGGAAGGCGGCGCCACCGGCATTCCGTCACCCCGGGCCAGATTGCAGGGTCCGCACGCGCCACACAGATTCTCCCGCCGGTCATCCCCACCGCGCGCCCGGGGAATGATGTGGTCCACGTGGGTGGTGGGTGCATTCTGACACCAGCGGCATACCGGTTCCTCAGACAGCACCACGGCCCGGAGGACCCGCCACTTCCGTGACGACCCTCCGGGCCGCAATGCACTGCTCATGCCGCCGCCGAATCCTCCCGCGCTCCCGGGACGTGCCCCACCGTGAAATCCAGCTCCTGCTGAATCTGATACCGGTCCGCGGGCGGAATCGCCAGCATCAGGCGGCTACCCATCCGCACGATCACCAGAGGACGAGTCTCCCCGCACTCGTCGACGACCCACCCGATAAGCGGCTCCCACTGCTCCCACACACCTTCTCGGCTGAGCTGTCGAATCCGCCACCCCGCCCCGGGCTTCACCGCTACGTATCCGCTTAGGTCCAGTTCCATGTCACTCCTCACTTTCGGGCCGGTCACTTTCCGCCGGCTCGACGGTCACCCATTCCTGCCGCTTCGCTGCCTCGGCGCTGTAGGTGTAGACACACGACATCTTGTGATACCCGCCGCGGATCCTCCGGCAGCACGCACACCGCTGAATACCCTTCGGCCTTTCCTGCTCTTCCATGCCGCTCCTCACTCGCCGTGCCGGGGGTCCGGCACGGCCCCCGCGGTGCTCTCGTTCCAGCACGCCGAGTCGATACGCCGCGCGGCCAGAATGGCGATGTACCCGATAGCGGCGGCAGCGACGAGAGCCACAAGCCACACGGCCACCGCGGCCAGAATGACGACGGCGGTCATCGCTCTGCCCCCAGCGGTGCGGTTCCTGGCGCATTCACGACCTTGACTAGTCTGCGGCCGCAGTCTCGACAGATCCAAATTTCTGCCCGCTCGTTAGCTGCCCCGTGGTAGCTCTTTCGCACGTGCGGGCACTTGGGCTTCCTTCCAGCCATGGCGGTTCCTTTCGAGGGGGCCGATTCCGAGTATGCGTCGGCACCGGCCGCGAATCAGGGATTCAGTCATGCGACGGACGGACGTGTGTTCCATGCGATGTCCGGATGATCGGTGCGGGATATCACCGAGGGTGAGTGGCGCGGGGTGGCTTTTCTCGCATAGCGCCACGGCATATGACGACGGGGTGCGCATTGGTTGCCAAGGGCACGTAAAGGCGCGTAGAAGAGATGCCCACCCTCGAACCCAGTCCACGCGTTCGCGGGTGGCCGGTGCGCCCTAGCCCCGTGCGGGGCGCAAAACACGGCCCCCCGACGATATCCGCGCCGGGGGGCCGTGCCGGATCGGTCACTCCCTGTCGCAACCGATGCCTCGCGCCAGGGACTATGCCACATTCGCGGAGACACACCGGGAAAGGTTGCTCCCGGCCGGGTCTCAGTACACCAGTGGAGTACCCCTGTCGCTCGCTAGCCTCAGGCGGTGCCGCTTGGTGCTATGGGCACACGTTGACTGCGCGTGCCTTTCCGTGGCGCTGTGGCGGTCGTCAGGCTCTCCTGCGGCCTGGTCGGGGCGGGAATGGAGGTGGGTGGTGTGACCTCACGGGGAGGCGTGGCAGTCCAGTCGGACCCGAGACTGAATGCGACGTCGTGGGCCGGGTCGTCTTCCTCTATGACGACGTACCGTTGTGTGGTCCCGATGTCCTTGTGCCGCATGTAGATTTTCACGGCGATGATGTCTTTTCCGGTCTCCCGGTACAGGCTTGTGCCGAATCTTGCCCGCAGCATGTGGCTGCGCAGCCCGGTGACGCCATGCTTTATGGCGAACGCGACGAGCCATTCTGCGGCCTTCCTCGGCGTCCAGTCAGAGGGGCATACCGCTTCTTTGCGGCGGTAGTTCTCCGTCAGGTCCGCCACGACCTGAGCGGAAGCCCGCTGATACACGGACGGAAGCCGTCGCCCGGATTTTGTCTTGTTGAGTTCCAGATAGGCGACGCCATCACGCCAGACGAGAGATTCCCGTCCGATGAGAAGGATTTCATGGATGCGGAGTCCGCTGGTGGAGCCGAGGAGCAGCATGGTGCGCGCTCGTTTCCCTGTTTCTGCGACCTCCCGCGCGCTGTCTTGTGCGTCGAGCTGGGCGCAGTCCAGGAGGAACTTCAGCGTCTCTTTCGGGATGGGTGGTGTGTGTGCCTCATCGCGCCCGGCCAGGTTGATTTCCTCGCGCACGTCCCGGGTGATGTCGGGCAGGTGCATGAACCTGAGGAACGCGCGCATGGCGGACAGCTTGGCGGTCACGGAGTTGGCACGGAGCGCGCGACCACGTGACCGCATGTTCTTGTCGTCTCGGTCTTGGATGTGGTCGTACAGGTCATCTTCCGTGAGGTCCCGTGCGGCCTTTCCCGCTTCCCGCGCGATCATCGCGACCTGATGTGCGTACCGGTCCGCGGTCGTCTCCGACTTGGAGGTGCACAGCCGCTTGTGGAACGCCGCAACGTCTTCGTCGGCGTACTCGATGATGCGCTTCGGACCGCCGTCCCGGAAGATGGACGCGCCGTTGTCGAGCCAGCGGGCGAATGCCTTCCGGGAATCCTCGTACACCTTGCAGGTTTTCGCGGAAACGGTACGACCCCGGAAGTGCAAGTGCACCGCGTTCGTGGGGAGTTCGGTGGGTTCGACGTCGAGCCGACGGACCATAGCCATGATGTGTCCGGCCATAGTCGTGGCAGATTTCTCTGTGCAGTTCCCCTGCTCGTGCAGCGCGTCATGCCATGCGAGCACGGCAGGGTGAACCGTTGGGGTGCGAGGCATCGGTTGCAGGACTCCCTTTCCGTACGTACGCGGGGCCCGATTTGGGCCACGCGGCGATGCGTGGCGCACATACAACTCCGACTAACGTCGGAACAAAGGGAACACGCCGACAAATGAAACGATGATCACCCGGCCAGCAGAATGATCACACATGGCGAAAAACTCATGTTGTTCGCCATGGGATACGTCTGGCCTTCCAAGATGACGGCGGGCGGGGGTCGGGGCGGGGCGGCACACGCTACAGCCCGTGGGGGCCATCGTAGTCTCGGGAGGTCGTGGAGGCAGCGAGGGTGTCGCAGTCAATACCGCACCGTGTCGGTGGCGCTTTCCCCGTTTTCGCTTGCACATGCCAAGAGGCGACCGGGTGGTCCGGTCGCCTCTCCGGGGTGCCGGGCCCGCAGCCGACCTGCGTGGACGTCAGGCCAGGTCAGGGAAGAACAGCTTCAGCTCGCGGGCGGCGGATTCCTCCGAGTCGGAGGCGTGCACCAGGTTCTCCCGGACGATGGTGCCGAAGTCGCCGCGGATGCTGCCGGGCGCGGCGGCGAGCGGGTCGGTGGGCCCGGCCAGCGCACGGACCCCCTCGATGACCCGCTCGCCCTCGACCACGAGCGCGACGACGGGCCCGGAGGCCATGAACTCGACCAGGGGCTCGTAGAACGGCCGGCCGACGTGCTCGGCGTAGTGCTGCTCCAGGACCGACCGGTCGAGGGTGCGCAGTTCGAGCGCGGCGATCGACCAGTCCGCCTTCCGCTCGATCCGGCCGATGATCTCGCCGACCAGCCCGCGGCGTACCGCGTCGGGCTTGAGGAGGACGAGCGTGCGCTGGCTCATGTACGGCTCCTGCGGTGCGTTGCTGACTCGGGGGAGTCCGACCTTACCGGGCTCCCGGCGGACGCCCGCACGGGTCCCGGTCTCCGCCGCGCTACGCCGGGGCGCCGCCGGTCTCCTCGGCGGTCTCGGCCTTCTCGGCGGCGGCCCGTGCGGCCTTGGCCACGTCGACGATCCGCCCGTAGTGCACCGACGCCCACCACAG
Organism: Streptomyces synnematoformans; assembly: GCF_039531005.1. Lineage (NCBI taxonomy): Bacteria > Bacillati > Actinomycetota > Actinomycetes > Kitasatosporales > Streptomycetaceae > Streptomyces > Streptomyces synnematoformans. The sequence continues at coordinate 2,089 of NZ_BAAAPF010000042.1, read as the reverse complement.
GCCGGCGAAGATCGCGCCCAGGAAGAACATCGACGGCACCACGAAGCCGGACGCGATCAGCGCGACCTGCAGCCCCCAGCCGACGTGCACGGCGCCGGGGCGGCCGAGCATGCCGCAGACCAGCACGCACAGCACCATGGCGGCGCCGCTGACCCCCCAGATCGTGCCGTCGGACAGGTCGGACTGGCGCATCGCGACGAGGCCCGTCAGGCCGATGACCATGATCTCGCCGATCAGCGTGCTCGCACAGAGCGTGCGCATGCTCGCCCCTCTACCTCGTTCCAGCGGTGGTGACGGAACGGCGGCCGGTACCGCCCGCCGGACCGGCGTACCCGTCCTCCTCCGTCAGGGTAGCGGCCGCCCCGGGGGCGCCGTCGAGCAGCACCGGCCCGCTACTGGGCGCCCAGCAGCAGCCGGGCCTCCCCGGCGGTGATGACGGAGCCCGTGACCAGCACGCCGGCGCCGGCGTACTCGTCCTCCTCCTCCGCCAGGGTGATGGCGGCCTCCAGGGCGTCGTCGAGCCGCGGCTCGACCTGCACCCGCTCGCTGCCGAAGACCTCGACGGCGATGGCGGCCAGCTCGTCCGGGTCCATCGCGCGGGTGGTCGAGTTCCGGGTGACGACGACCTCCGCGAAGATCGGCTCGAACGCCTCCAGCACGCCGCGCACGTCCTTCTCCTTGCTGGTGCCGACGACGCCGACGAGCCGGCTGAAGCCGAACGCCTCCCGCACGCCCGCCGCCGTGGCCTGCGCGCCGGCCGGGTTGTGGGCGGCGTCGAGGATGACGGTGGGCGAGGTCCGTACGACCTCCAGCCGGCCCGGCGAGGTGACGGTGGCGAACGCGCGCCGGACGGTGTCGGCGTCGAGGCTGCGGGCGTGCTCGGAGCCGACGCCGAAGAACGCCTCGACGGCCGCCAGCGCGACCGCGGCGTTGTGCGCCATGTGCTCGCCGTGCAGCGGCAGGAAGACCTCCGGGTACTCGCCGCCGAGGCCGCGCAGCGTCAGCAGCTGCCCGCCGACCGCGACCTCCCGGCTCAGCACGCCGAACTCCATGCCCTCGCGGGCCACCGTCGCGTCCACCTCGACCGCCCGCTTCAGCAGCACCTGCGCGGCGTCGACGGGCTGCTGGGCCATGATCACGACGGTGCCCGGGCCGCCGCCCGCGGACGTCGCGGTCTTCTTCACGATCCCCGCCTTGTCCGCGGCGATGGCGCCGGGGGTGTCGCCGAGGAGCCGGCTGTGGTCCACGGCGATGGGGGTGACGACGGCGACGGCGGCGTCGATGACGTTCGTGCTGTCCCACGTGCCGCCGAGGCCGACCTCGACCACCGCCACGTCCACCGGGGCCTCGGCGAACGCCGCGAACGCCATCGCGGTGAGCATCTCGAAGAACGACAGCGGGTGCTCCTGCCGGGCGTCGACCAGCTCCGCGTACGGCTTCAGTTCGCGGTACGTCTCGACGAACCTCCCGGCGTCGATCGGCGCGCCGTCGATGCCGATCCGCTCCGTGATCGACTGCAGGTGCGGGCTGGTGAAGCGGCCCGTACGCAGCTCGCACGCCACCAGCAGCGCCTCGATCATGCGGGCGGTGGAGGACTTCCCGTTCGTGCCCGTCAGATGGATCGACGGGTAGGCCCGCTGCGGCTCGCCGAGGATGTCGAGCAGGGCCTCGATGCGCTCAAGCGACGGGTCGATCCGCGTCTCCGGCCAGCGCGCCAGCAGCTCCGCCTCGGCCTCGCGCAGCGCGCGCGCCACCTCGGGGTCCTGCGGGGGCGCGGGCACGCCGTCCCCGGCGGGCGGACCCGCCTGGGTGCGCAGCGTGCGGCTGCCGGCCTCGATGACGGCCAGGTCGGGGTCGCGGTCGGTCTCGGTGCCGACGATCTCGTCGAAGGCTGCGTCCTCGGGGGTCTCCGGGCCGTCCGGGCTGCGGTGGGTCTCGTCCGGGTCGGGACCTGCGGGTTCTTCGCGGGCACTCACGATGCCAGTCTAGGGTCCGGCAGCGGCATGTCCCCGCCCGCGGGGGTCGCCGGCGGGCGAGCTGCGGCCGGGCCCGTCCGCCGGCCGCCTCCCGGCCCCGCCCGGCCACCCCG
>NZ_BAAAPF010000041.1:0-33064 GCF_039531005.1 Streptomyces synnematoformans | reverse complement strand
CGGCACCCGGCTCAGCCGCATCGTGTCCGGCCCCTGCGCCGCGGGCGGCCCCGCCGTCCCGGCGACCGGCTCCAGCAGTGCGCGGGCCCGTCCGGCGTCGGCCCGCCCGCCCGGGTCCTTGGCCATCAGCGCCTGCAGCACGGACGCGAGCGGCCCCGCCCGGCGCGGCTCCGGCAGCGGGTCCACGATGATCGCGGTGATCGTCGACCACGTCGACGTCCGGCGGAACGGCGAGATGCCCTCCACCGCCGCGTACAGCGTCGCGCCCAGCGACCAGAGGTCGGACGGCGGACCCGGCTGCTCGCCGCGCGCCCGCTCCGGCGCCAGGTAGTCCAGCGAGCCGACCAGCTCGCCGCTGCGCGTGAGATGCGTGCTGTTGCCGTCGGCCGGCTCCTCCATGGCGGCGATGCCGAAGTCGGTGAGCACGACCCGGCCGCCGCGCTCCAGCAGGATGTTGCCCGGCTTCACGTCCCGGTGCAGCACCCCCGCGCGGTGCGCGGCGTCGAGCGCGTCGACCACCTTCAGCCCGATCTGCGCGGCCTCGGCGGGCGTGACGCCGCCGCGTTCGCGCAGCACGTCGTCCAGTGACGGACCGTCGACCAGCTCCATCACGATGACGGGCCGGCCCTCGTGCTCCGTCACGTCGTGCACGGCGACGACGCCCGGGTGCCGGACGCGCGCCGCGGCGCGCGCCTCCCGCTCCGTGCGCAGCCTCATCTCGGCCAGGTCGCGCGCGGCCGAGTCGCTGAACGCGCGGAGTTCCTTGACCGCGACCTCGCGCCCCAGCCGCTCGTCGACGGCCCGCCACACGGTGCCCATGCCGCCGCGCCCGAGCTGCGCCAGTACCCGGTAGCGCCCGGCGAGCAGCCGCCCGGGCCCTTCCGCCCCGTTGTCCCCCAGTTGCATGCCCTGCCTGCCCCGTTTCACGTATCCAGAAGTGGCAGCTTACGTCTCGCGGGGCGGGTGGGACGGGTGACCGGCGAGTAGCGCCGGAAGAGGCGGATCACGTTCCGGGCACGCGCCCGGCGGCGCGGTGGCGGCCCGGCGCGTCAGCGCAGCAGCTGCAGCACCGACGCCACCGTGTCGGCCTCCGCGGCCGTCTTGTCCTCGCGGTAGCGCAGCACGCGCGCGAATCGCAGCGTGACCCCCTCGGGGTAGCGCGGGGAGCGCTGCACCCCGTCGAACGCGATCTCCACCACCAGCTCCGGCGGCACCACCACCCCCCAGTCCTCCCGCGCCACCGCCAGCTGCTGCAGCCGCTCCGTCTGCCACGCCAGCAGCGCGTCCGTCAGGCCCTTGAACGTCTTGCCGAGCATCGCGAACGAGCCGTCGTCGCGACGGGCCCCGAGGTGCAGGTTCGACAGCGTGCCCGTACGCCGCCCGTGGCCCCACTCCGCCGCCAGCACCACCAGGTCCAGCGTATGCACGGGCTTGACCTTCAGCCACGCCGCGCCCCGGCGGCCCGCGCTGTACGCCGAGTCCAGCGCCTTGGCGACGACGCCCTCGTGGCCGCGCGCCAGCGTCGCCGCGGTGAACTCCCGCGCCGCCGCCCGCTGCCCGGCGTCGTCCGGGTCGGTGACCTCGACCCGGCGCACGCGGCGCGGCTCGGGCGTGATGCGGGCCAGCTCGGCGTGGCGCTCGCGCACCGGTGCGGCCAGCAGGTCGCGGCCGTCGACGGCGAGCAGGTCGAAGAAGACCGGGTACACCGGCAGGGTCCGGCTCGCGCCGGTCACGTCGACCCGCGAGCCCACGCGGCCGGCGACCTCCTGGAACGGGCGCGGCCCGCCGTTCTCGCCGAGGGCGATCACCTCGCCGTCGAGCACGGCCGCCGCGGCGCGCAGCTCGTGGGCCGCCGCGACGACCTCGGGGAGCCGGTCGGTGATCTCGTCGAGCGTGCGGGTGTAGATCCGTACGTCGTCGCCGTCCCGGTGCACCTGCATCCGGATGCCGTCGAGCTTCTCCTCCACGACGCTGGGCCCGAGCCGGCCGATCGCCTCGTCCACGTCCTTCGCGGACTGCGCCAGCATCGGCTGCACGGGGCGGCCCACCGACAGCCGGAAGTCGGCCAGCGCGTCCGGGCCGCGGGCGAGCACCGCCTCGGCGACCGTGCCCACCGAACCGGCGAGCATCACCGCGCGCCGCACGTCGGCCGGGTCGGTGCCCGCCGCGGCCGCCAGCCCTTCGGCCGCAAGGGCGTCGAGCGCGCCCTGCCGCAGCTCGCCGCCGATCAGCCCGGCGAGGAAGCGCTGCTCCTCCCTGGTGGCGGCGCCCAGCAGCCGGTGCAGCAGCCGGCGCCGCTCGGCCTGGGCGCCCTTGCCGGAGACCGCGGCGATGGCGTCGAACGCCTCGTGCACCTCGCGCACGGTCAGCAGCGGCCGGCGGGCGGGCGGGGGCGCTCCCTTGAGCGCGCTCCAGCCCACGCCGGTCCTGCGCTGCGGCAGCCGCCCCGCCAGATACGTGACCACGAGCGGCGCCTCGGCCGGTTCGGCGGTGCGGAACACCGCGGCGAGCAGCGCGGTCTTCTCCGAGCGGGCCCGGGTGGCGGCGATCTCCCGCGAGGTACGGGCGAGGTCGGCGAACAGCATCTCCCCATCGTCGCCCACGCCGCCGACATCCGCCCGCGGCGACCGGCGACCGGGCGCTGCACGCCCGCCCGGGGGTCAGCCGCCGCCCGCCCTCCACCCGGCCCCCGCGCCGCCGCCCGGGGTCAGCCGCCGCCCGCGAACCGCGCCAGCGGCGCGACCAGCTCGTGCTCCTCGTACGCCAGGTGCGACAGCAGCGCCTCCGCGAGCAGGTCGACCGCCGCCTCCAGGGCCGCGTTCCCCTCCGGCCCCGCGACGAAGGCGACCAGTGCGCGGTCGACGCGCTCCAGCACGTCGTGGATGACGAGGTGCTCCTCCGCCAGCCGGTCGAGCACGGGCGCGAGCCGCGGGTCGAACCGGCGCAGCTGCGGGAACAGCTGCTGGTCCTCGACGGTGTGGTGCAGCGTGACGACCCGGCAGTACGCGGCGCAGTGGGCGCCGAGGGACCAGTTGTGCTCCCGGAGCGTCATCGTCGCGATGTGCGAGCGGGCCGCGCCGGCCGTGAGCGTGCCGTCGAGGACCCGGACGACCAGCGCACGCAGCCGCTCCAGCTCCTGGCGCAGGTGGTCGTGGACCTCGACGAGATGGTGTCCGGCGGAGACGTCCTCGCCGGGGCGGGCGGTGTGCGCCCCGGGCACGGTGGGCCGGGTGCTCTCGTCCCAGAGCACCGCTCCCGGAGCGGGCCGCCGCTCCCCACCGGCCGTACGCGACGACCCCCCGGCGCCGCCCTGCCCCGGCAGCCGGTCGCCGGCCCGCGTGCCGTACCCCGGGTCAGGCACGGCCGCCCCGCTCCCTGGCGACGAGTTCGCGCACGGCCGGGGCGACCTCGCCGGTGAAGCGCTCGATCTGCCCCGGGTCGCCGGTCATGAGGAGGAAGGTGGCGGTGCCGTACGAGAGCGCGAACTCCGCGAGCTGCTCGGCCGGGTGGTCCGCCGCGAGGTTGAGCAGCCGCCGCACGTCCCCGGGCGCGCGCCCGGCCTCGGTCGCCGCCTCGTCGATGACGGCGTTGCCTTCGGCGAGCGCGCCGGGCCCGTCGAGGTACGGCAGCGACGGCAGCCACCCGTCCGCGGCGCGGCCGACGAGGCGGAGCATCCGCGGCTTGTACGCGCCGAGCCAGATCCCCATGGCGTGCGCCGGCCGCGGCCCGCGCTTGGCGCCCTGCACCCGGTAGTGCCGCCCGTCGAAGCGGATCCCGCCGCGGGCGTCGGTGTCCCACGTCTCCCGGATGATCCGGATGCCCTCGTCCAGCGCCTCGACGGCCTCGGCCGGCGAGCGCCGCGGCCCGCCCAGCGCGGCGATGGCGTCCCAGAACCCGCCGGCGCCGAGCGCCAGCTCGAACCGGCCGCCGCTGAGGATGTCCAGGCTCGCCGCACTGCGCGCCAGCAGGGCCGGCGGGCGCAGCGGGAGGGGGTGCACGTTGCCGGACAGCGCGATCGAGTCGGTGCGGGCGGCGACGTAGGACAGGAGCGTCCAGGTGTCGAGGAACGCCGGCTGGTACGGGTGGTCCTGGAAGGTGAGCAGGTCGGCGCCGGCGCGCTCGGAGAGCTGCGCCAGCGCGACGACCGCCTCCGGCTCCTGGCTGGAGGGGACGAGGTTGATGCCGAAGCGGAGATCGTGGCCGTAGTCGGGCATGGCGGCTTCCTCAGCGGGAGAATTTGGTTCGTACCACGAACCAGATTATTTCGTGCCGCGAACTAGTGTCAAACTGGACCCGTCCCCGGGAGGTGCCATGACGAGGGAGCAGACGGAGCCGGCGACGGGGCCGGAGGTGCGGGCAGACGACGCAGACGCCGACGCCGGCGCGGCCGGGCTGGCGGGCGCGCTGGTACGGCTCACGCACGTGCTGCAGCACGTCTTCGCCGAGGTCGGGCGCGCGCAGGGCCTCACCCCGCAGCAGATCCAGCTGCTCTGCGCGCTGAGCGGCGGTCCGGTGGGGATGAGCGAGCTGAGCCGCTGGCTGCACCTGGGCAAGTCGGGGCTGACCGGGCTGGTGGACCGGGTCGAGCGGCGCGGGCTGGTGGCCCGTACGCCGGACGCCGACGACCGCCGTGCGTGCCGTATCGCGCTGAGCCCGGCGGGGGAGGGGCTCGCCGCCCGTGCGCACGGCGAGGTGACCGCCCGGGTCGCCGTCATGGCCGCCGGGCTGGACGCCGGCGAGCGCGCCGCGCTGACGGACGCGGTGACCCGCATCCTCGACGCCGCCCCCTGCTCGGCCCCGGCGCCGGAGGCGTGGCCGGAGCACGCCTGAGCCGGTCCGTACCGGCCGCCGGCGGCGGTGCGGCGGCCCCGGTGCCCTCGTCAGGCGGTCCGGCGCCTGCTACGTTCCTCCGCCATGACGCTGCGGGGAACTCTGAGCCGTACCGCCGCCGCCTGCCTCGCCGCGGCGGCGGTCCTCACCGGCCTCGGCCTCGCCGGCGGCCCGGCGCACGCCGGCACCGGCGCCACCGGCGCCACCGCCGCCGAGGCCGAGCGCCGGCACCTGCCCGGCTGGGAGCTGAAGGACACCGGCAGCCAGGCGCGGCTGCGCGGGCTGTCGGCGGTCAGCCGCGACGTCGCGTGGGCGTCCGGCTCCGGCGGCACGGTGCTGCGCACGACGGACGGCGGACGGAGCTGGCGGGACGTGTCGCCGCCGGGGACCGCGGCGCTGGAGTTCCGCGACATCGAGGCGCTCGGCGCGCGGAGCGCGGTCATCCTGTCCATCGGCCCGGGCGAGGACTCCCGCATCTACCGCACCGACGACGCCGGCGCGACCTGGACCGAGACCTTCCGCAACGACCACCCGGACGCCTTCTACGACTGCGTCACCTTCTTCGCCGGCGGCCGCCACGGCCTCGCGCTCAGCGACCCGGTCGACGGCCGGTTCCGCATCCTGTCGACGTCCGACGCTGGCCGCTCCTGGCGGGTGCTGCCCGACGACGGCATGCCGCCGGCGCAGCCGGGCGACGCGGCGTTCGCGGCGAGCGGGCAGTGCCTGGTGAGCGCGGGCCGCTCGGACGCCTGGTTCGCCACCGGCGGCGGCGCGACCGCCCGGGTGCTGCACTCCGCCGACCGCGGCCGCACCTGGACCGCCGCCGAGTCCGGCATCCCCGCCGGCGACCCGGCACGCGGCGTCTTCGCCCTGGCCTTCCGCGACGCCCGCCACGGCCTCGCGGTCGGCGGCGACTACCGGCCCGGCAACCCCTCGCCGGACGCGGCGGCCCGCACGCGCGACGGCGGCGCCGTCTGGACGCCCGCCCGCAAACCCCCTCCCGCCTACCGCTCCGGCGTGGCCTGGCTCCCGCACACCCCCTTCGCCGCCCTGGCCGTGGGCCCGACCGGCTCGGACGTCACCTTCGACGCCGGACGCACGTGGCACGGCTTCGACTCCGGCTCGTACGACACCGTGGACTGCACCGCCGGCCTCGGCTGCTGGGCGGCGGGGGAGCAGGGCAGGGTGGCGCGCCTGGAGTAGCCGGGCGCCGGCGGGCAATCGGCTTTGCGGGGGACGGGGGTGGATGCGGTATGGTTCTCGTGCGCGATCGGCCGGGGCGAAACCCCAGGTCGTCCGAGCACCGGGACGTGGCGCAGTTTGGTAGCGCACTTGACTGGGGGTCAAGGGGTCGTGGGTTCAAATCCCGCCGTCCCGACACGGTGTAGCGGGCTTGTAGCCCAGGTCAGGGCCTTGATTTCACTCCGGTGAGACAGGCCCTTTGATCATTCTCGGGGCCGGTTGTCTCACGTTTTCTCACACTCTTCAGTTGGATCTTGCTTAGCTGAGCAGTTCGCCCAGCTTCTCCGAGCCCGATTTGAGGCTCTGAGGATCAGGGTGGACGTAAGTCCGCTTGGTAAAGGACAGATCGCTGTGCCCGGCCCACGCTGAGACAACCGTGTCGGGCACACCCGAGTTGGCCATCCAACTCAGGCAGGCGTGCCGGGCGTCGTGCAACCTGACCTTGCGGACGCCCGCGGCCTCCATGAGCCGGTACGCCTCGCGTCTGAGCTTGTCGGTCTTGAACGGCCGGCCCAGCTCGTCAACGAGGACGTAGCCACTGCCCTCGTACCCCTCCCCGGCCGCCGCCCGCTCCTGCTGCTGCATGCCCCGGAAGACGGTCAGCGTCACCGACACAGGCAGGGGGAGAGGTAGCAGCCTCTTGCCCGCGTCGGTCTTCGCCTCCTTCTCGACGACCTTGTTCCGCTGACCGCGCGGAAGGCTGCGGTCGTACACGATCGTCCGCGTGTTGTCGCCCACGGCGATCGTCCCGGCCTCAAGGTCGACGTCCTCAGCCCACCGAAGCCCGCAGACTTCCGCTGGCCGCTCGGCGATGAGCGCCAGCAGCATCACGGCGAACAGCCGCTCGTTCCGGATGGCGCTGAGGAACGCCCGTACCTCGTCCTCGTTCCACGGGGCGGCCCTGACGCCGCGGGTAGCCGCCTTCTGTTTCGCCTCCCGGGTCACCCGCACGTACTCGGCGACGTTCCGGGTCACCAGGCCGCGGCGCACCGCGAGTTGGAGCGCCGCCCGCAGCCTGCCGAGCGTCAACCGCGTCGTGCGCACGCTCAGCCCGGTACCGGGCTTCCCGCCGCGCTGGCGCCCCTCGGTCATCATCCAGTCCACCAGGCCCTCGACGTCCTCCTCTGTGAGCTGCTGGAGGCGGATGTGCCCGAGCTGCTTCCGGGCCGGACGGATGGCGTTCTCGTAGTTGCTGGCGGTGCCCTCCTCGACGTCCCGCGTCTGCGCCTTCAGCCACAGATCCAGCAGCTCGTTCACGGTGGTCTTGTTCGGCACGACGAGCGTTCCGGCGGACCGCTGGCTGACGATCCGCGCGCGCTCCGCCTTCAGCTCCGTCTTCGTGTCCCGGGTGATCGTGAGCTGCTTACGCTTCCCGTCGGCGTCCTGGCCGACGTCGACCACTGTGCGCCAGCGAACCGTGCCGTCCTTCAGCACGATCCGCTTGTACGGGTCAGGCACCGCCGCCACCCTCGGGCCGCTGCTGGCGGTACTTCTCCGGGATGGGGCGCGGCTCGCCGATCTCGCCGCCACCCGGCAGTCTGACGACACCCTCGCCGCGCTCGTCATCCCACTCGGGTTGGCCGATGCCGTCTTCTGCGAGCTCGTCGCGCACCGCCTTTCGCCCGGCCGCTGTCGTGATCTTCCAGGCGCGGAGGCCAGTCGGGCGTGCGTCGCGCTGGAAGTCGACGTGTGCCGTGCCGTCGTCTCCCTCGGGCACGTCGAGCGGGCCCCTACCGTCTGCCCACTTCCAGGCAACGCGGGCGGAGACCATGCCGGCCGCCGTCAACTCGACATCGCCATCGGCGGTCGGCGGCAGGAGAAGGGCCGAAGGGTTGACCCCCAGGACGACAGCCAAGGCCATGAGGTCGTCAACATCGACGCGGCGGATCTGCTTCTTCGTGTCCCTCTCCGCGCCGTTCTCGATCTTGTTGATCGCGTCCTGGCTAAGTGCGCGCCCCACGCCGCTCAGCGCTTCCGAGAGTGCCCGGAGGCTCATCCCGCGCGCCTTGCGTAGCCGCTTCACGTTCGCGGCAACGGCTCGTCCACTGGCACTCAACTCGATACGTCCTGTCGTCATGATCCCGCATGGTAACTATCGAGATCTTCTCGAAGTTTCTAGAGATCCTTGCGAAGGATCCCGCCTGCCCTTACTCTCGGCATCATCGCGGACTTTCCTGCGATGATGCACCCCTTCTTCGAGAAAATCTCGAAACGGAGACCCGATGGCACAGGCAGTGCTGGAAGAGCATGAGGTCGCCGAGCGGCTGAAGGTGAGCCCCCGGACGCTGCAGAACTGGCGGTGGCTAGGCACCGGTCCGCCTTACTTCAAGCTCAGCCCCGGCCGCGGCGGGCGGGTGCGCTACCGCCTCGCCGACGTGGAGGCGTGGGAGAGGGCGCGAACCGCCGAGCAGGCAGGAGGCGCCGCCGCATGAGCAAGACGAACCGCCGCGCGGCAAGCGCTGCCGCCCCCACGCTCGCCGACATCCGGAAGTGGCCAGCCACGGTCGGAGTCACGCATGCCGCGCCCGCCCTCGGCGTGTCCCCCTCGCACCTGCGGGCGCTCATCGGCCGCGGTGAAGCCCCCGTGCAGGTGCTCCGGATGGGCCGCCGGTACTCAGTCATCACCGCGTCCCTCGTTCGCCTGCTCTCCGGTGAGACGGAGGCGGCCTGACATGAGCCAGAACGCCGAAACCCGCCCGGGGCAATCGGGCGGGTTTCTGGAAGACCGGCGCGGCAGCAGGTCCGAGACCAGCATGCCAGACCCGCACGCCATCGCGCAGCAGCTCCGTCGTCGTCGAGCGGCGTCGCTGCGGCTGCCCCCGCTGCCGTGCGGGCACCGGGACCCGCTCGACTGCGAGAGGGGGCACCGTGGATGACGATGAGCTGACGTGCGACCCCGGCGAAGTCGTCGCGCTCTGGGCTGAGGCCCGGATCCTGTTCTTCGCCAAGACGTTCCCCGAGTACGGGTCTGCGGAGTGGCGGGAGCTGCCGCCGGACAGCGGCGCCCGGCTCGCCTCCGTGCTGGAGGCTGCGGAGCTGTGGCGGCGGCACGTCGCCGAACAGAACCGGCTCGACTGGCTTGCCGAGAACGACCCGGACGCCTGGTACGCCGAGGTCATCGAGGACGCCGACGAGGAAGCCCGCAGGTCGCTGCGGCGGTGGCAGCTCTCCCGCGCGCTGACGTGGCGGGAGCTGCAGGCCCGGCGGCAGTTCGGGCCCGTGCACCAGCTCCGCGCTACCCCGGGGTGGAACCCCGTCATCCCCGGCAGCGGTGGGCGGCGGCTGACGAACGACGAGACGAGGACCGCAGCGTGAACGACGCCGAGCAGAACGCCGCGGAGGCGGTCGAGGACACGGACGCGGACGGGGGCGGGCCCCCTTTCGGGCAGACCCCGGATGAGACCGTGGGGCATCTCGCGTCCTTGGACGACGGTGAACGGCTCGACGCTATCGGCGAGCTGGTGAAGTGGGCTGCCGGGCAAGGCGAGTTGGAGTTGCAGCGGTACCGGCGGGCGGTGGTGGACGCCAAGCTGATGGGCGCCCGTGACTGGTCGTCGCTGGCTGCGGCAGCGAAGAAGGAGCGTGTCCACGCCATCAGGGCGGCGGTCCGCTCGGACTGCCCGTACACCGCAGAGAACGGCTGCCTGTACGTGGCGACTCCGGACGGCGGGCAGCTGCTCCTCGCCCGCTTCGTTCCCGAAGTAGTGGCCCAGGTCATCCGGGACGACGGCGCTGAGGTAACCACCCTGATCAGAATCCGGGTGACGCGGCCCGGCGGGCAGGCTGCCGACGTCGAGGTTCCCGCCGAACGGCTCCCGCAGGCCCGGCGGTGGGCCGCGCAGGCGATCGGCGCATCCGCGGTCATCACGCCCATGTCCCGCGACGAGGCGCACGTGGCCACGGCCGCGCAGTACCTCGGTGACGGCCAGTGGGAGAGCTGCACGACCTACGCGCACACCGGTTGGCGGTCGGACATCGGGGGCGGCTGGCGGTTCCTGACCGCCTCCGGCGCCCTCGGCGCGGCCGGGCTGGACACGTCGGTGTCCGTCGACTTGGGCACCGACCACTTGAACCTGTACGCGCTGCCCGACCCGCTCGCCGTCGCCCCCAAGGTGCTCGCCGAGGCCGTCCGTGCGTCCGTCGAGCTGCTGGACGTGGCGCCGCTGACCGTCACGGCCCCGCTGCTCGGTGCCGCCTACCGCGCGCCGCTACCGCTGCTACCGGAAACCGGGACCTACGTAGTGGGTCCCACGGGTTCGCTTAAGAGCGCGCTGTCCGCGGCGGTGCTGCAGCACTACGGCCGCCGTCTGGACGCCCGGCACTTCCCGGCGAACTGGACGTTCACCGGTAACGCGCTGGAGGCCATTGCCCACCAGCTCGCGAACGTCCTTCTGATCATCGACGACTACGCGCCGCAGGCTGCGGACGACCCGCGGCGTCTGGCCACCGCAGCCGACCGCGTTTTCCGCGGGGCGGCGAACAGCGCGGGGCGGGGGCGGCTGCGCCCGGACGGCACCCGCCGGCCCGAACGCCCGCCCAAGGCGCAGGTTGCCGCGACCGGCGAGGACGTGCCGCCCGGGGAGTCGCTGCGGGCCCGGCTGACGGTCGCCACCGTCGACGCCGACGCCATCGACCCCGGCAGGCTGACCGAGGCCCAGCAGCTCGCGGCGTCCGGTGCATACGAACTCGCCATGGCCGGGTACGTGCGTCACCTCGCCGTCCAGCTCGACGCGGACGGCGGCTACCCGGACCGGCTGCGCGAGCAGATCGCGGAACTGCGCGCCGAACTCGCCAAGGTCGGAGGCACCCATGCCCGCGTCCCCGAGGCCATGGCCGGGCTGCTGACGGGCTTCCGCCAGTTCCTCACGTTCGCGGTCACCACCGGCGCCTTCTCGGACGAACAGGCCGGGGCGCAGCTCGACAAGGTGAAGGCCGCGCTCATGAAGGTGGCCGCCGATCAGGCCACCTACGGCAAGGGCATGGCCGTCGCCGAAATCTACCTACGGGCACTCGCGGCGTCGCTGGCCGGGGGCGGCGCCCATCTCGCCGACCAGGAGACCGGCCGCGAGCCCGACGAGGCGGAGAAGTGGGGATGGGAGCCGACCCTGGGCGCCTACGGGACGACCTACCGCGCCAAGGGCAAGTGCATCGGGTGGCTTGCCGCGACCGGTGACATCTACCTGCACCCTGACGTGGCCTACGAGGTGGCGCGTGACCATGCCGGGCGTGCGGCCGAGCCGCTGGCGACCACGAAGGTCACGATTCACAAGCGGCTCCGCGAGGGCAGCCACCTCGCCTCCACCAGTGAGGACGGACGGCCGACCGTCGTGCGGAGGATCACCGGCAGAAGTAAGCGGGTCCTCCACGTCCGTACCGAGCGGATCACCGGAGAGGTCCCGTCGTGAGCCGCGCTGTAGCGGGGCTATCCCCGGGAAAAGCGGTAGCAGCGGTAGCAGCAGAGCCCGAGGGGGCATTGCCGCAGGTCAAAGGTCTATCCAGCCGCTACCGCCACCGCGTTGCTACCGGTAGCGCACCGGTAGCAGGCGCACCCGGAACCGGTAGCGCGCTACCGGTTCCTGCTACCGCTTCCGCAGGCCGCTACCGGTCTGCTACCGCCCGGTGGCGCACCTCGGTAGCGGCAGAAAGACCATTTGACCTGCGCGTTTGGTCTGCCGCTACCGCTGCTACCGGTTCTGCGCACCACACCCCTCTCTATACGGCGTAACCCAACTGACTGTCCCGTCCATCAAGGAGCGCCCATGACCGACCCCCTCGACATCACCGAGGCCGCCGTGCGTGCCCGCCTTGCTGCCGCCGAGCGGAAGCGGGCCGCACGGCGCCGGCAGCGCGCCGAGTTCGCCGAGCGCCGGCGCCACGGACTCGCCGCCCGACACCGGCAGAAGCTCGCCCGCCAGACCCCCGACCTCCAGCCACCCGACGCAGCCTGACCCACAAGGAGCACCCTCATGACCGCACCCCTCCGCACCGACGACGCCGGCCGCATCCTCACCCGCGAGCAGCGCCGCGCCCTCGAAGCACAGGAACGCGAGCAGGCCGCCATCGACGCAGACCCGGCCGTCGCACAAGCCCGCCAGGACAACGACCAGGCGCAAGCCGCCCTCGCCGAACTCGAACAGCGCATCATCAGCGGCGACACGAAAGTCACCGCCACCCAGACCGGCAAGGCCCGCGAGGACGCCCGCCACGCCGAACTCCGCCTCGAAGCCGCCCGGAAGAAGGTCGCCGACGAGCGGGAAACCCGCCGACAGCAGGAACGCGCCGACTCCGAGCAGCGCGCCCACCGAGCGCTTACCGACACCTACGGAGACGGCACCCTCACCGAACTCCGCGACGCCGCCGTAACCGCCCTAGCCACGTACCTCACCGCCGTCAGCGGCTACAACGCCGCCCTCGACACCGCACGCCGCGACCTGCAGCGCCACGACTTCCCCAGCGAAGCCATGAACGGCATCTTCCGACACGCCGGCGACGTCAACGACGTCGCCGGCCGCGGCCACGACGGCGAAACCATCCTCGTCGGAAACGACGCCCTGTGGCTCGGCGGACACTGGCACGCCAGGAAGAACCCCCGCAGGCTCTACGACCAGCTCATCGCCCACGCCGACCGCCAAGCCGGCGGCCAGGTCGCGCAGCTCGTCGAAGCAGAGAACATCGCGGAGAACATCCGCCGCTGAGACTCGGCGTCAACGGCACCCGCGTGCGCTCGCCATGGCGGTACGCGGGACCCATGGGAACGAGCGGTGGGCACCACGCCCCTCCTTACCCGCACAGACCTCCCAGCGCCGACGCCCCGAGGCCGCGCCACACCGGCTGGCCTCGGGGCACCACCACACAGCAGGCAGGAGAGCCCGACATGGGCGGATGGAAGAACACCCGATGGGTCAAGCCCAAGGGGTGGAACAAGACCCGCGAACGCATCCTCGAACGCGACGGCCGCCAGTGCACCGTCATCAACCCCAACGGCGGACGGTGCACCGAGCCCGCCACCACCGTTGACCACATCGTGCCGCAGCACCGCGGCGGGGATGAGGCTGACTCGAACCTCGCATCCATGTGCACCTGGCACCAGCAGCGCAAGGCAGCAGCCGAAGGACGAGCAGCACAACGCCCCCGACCCCGACGCGCACGGCCAGGGGAGCGGCACCCCGGGCTGCTGCCGTGACGAACGCGAACTTCGAGAACTTCGCGAACAGCGCGCAAGTATCGGTGCGCAGCCAGCAGCGCAGTCACGATGTGTGAGCATGAGAAAGCAAGCTACCTGGGGGTAACCCCGACGTTTGCCCTGGTCAGCATCGCAAGCGTGTAGCGGCTGACCCTGGCGCCGGGTCTGGGACTTGAGACCCGTACAAATCGTGACTGAGAGTGATGCCCGGATGGGGCTTCGGAAGGTGTCCATGGGCTTCGGTGTCTGGGCGTACCGCTCACATCGGGGAGAGTGCGCGCACTGCGGCGAGCTGTTGCCGTTGCAGCGTCACCAGGGTCGGCCGCGGAAGTGGTGCAGCGAGTCGTGCCGGCTGCATGCCTACCGGGCGCGCAGGAGCACGGCACGCGCTCAGTAGGGCCGATTGGTCTCTCTTCGCCGCTGGAGTTGGCCGCTACCGTGCCGGGATGAACTGGTGGACGCTCATCTTCGCAGCCGTTGCTGCTGTCGCTTCTGCTGCGGTGGCGCGGTGGGAGTGGTTCGACCGGCCGCAGCATGCCTGGTGGATTCGGCGGAACCGTGAGCGGATCGACGTAGTACAGCAACCGGGCAAGGCCACATTCAGAGCGGTCGACTTCAACGACCGGCACCGGGCGACGTTCCTCGTCCACGCGATTGGGACGGCGATCGTGCACAACGTCAGTATCGATGTCGTCGGCGGGAAGGTTCTGGGCTCGCCGGAGCTGGAGCGCATCGGCGGCATGACGCAGGGCTCGGAGCCGTTCGAGTTCGATGTGCTTGTGCCGCCGACGAGCGAGGGCGACGCGTGGGTGGAGATCCGGTGGCTGTTGCCCCGCCCGTTGCGGGTCTTCGGGCAGCGGATTCATGTACGGACCGGTGAGCTGCAGCGCTGGCGGTGGCAGTGGCGGAGCCTCCGCCTGCGAAAGCGGCGCTCAGAGCCGTGGTGGATGATGCGCCCGGTTCGTACCACCGGCGTGTGGGTGAAGCACGACCAGTCCCCTCTGGCGCGGATTCCTGGGACGGATCTGCGCTCAGGGGAACCTCCGGCGGTCGGGTCTGGCGCGCGCCGCCGCATGCTTCCCTCGAAGTTCGCCAGCAAGTTGGGCCGTGGTCGGGTCTCGTCGGAGACACAGGAGCCCACCCGCTCCGACGAGTGACACGGACCGACGGTAGACCGACCGGCCCATCTGGTGTGCTGTGGATGACCGTTAAGGTCCGCGGCATGCCTGACTGGTTCAATGCCGCCGCCCCCGCCGTGGGCATCGTCGTCGGTTTCGTGACCGCCCAATTCGGGGGTTCCCTCGAACATCGGCGTCAACGGGCTGCCTCCGTGCTGCAGCGGCGTGAGGAATTCGAGCTGACACACCTAGTGGAGGTGAACACTCTTCTGCGGGCCTACGTAGATGCGATGTACGCGTATACGTCGGTGGTGTACGACGCCCGGGATAGCAGAAGGTCTGAGGCGCCCATGGTGGGTCGTGTCCCTGGTGGCGCCAAGGAGGCGTTGGACGCGGCGAGCGCCGCGCTTCTGGCCGAGATCGGCTTGATCCTCGACGCTGGCATCCGGGATGAGATGACGGGGATGCGAAACTTCGTGAATAGCGTGGCGGAGACGGTGGAGGCGATGGACGACGACCCCATGTTCGATCTGCTGGAGGAGAACCTGGAGCGGACCTACGCGCTGGTTGCAGAGCGCGTGAGGGGTATCTACGCCGGCCGTCGATAGAGCGGCGCCGAGAGCACGCACGGAACGGCCCCGGGAGCGGAGGGATTCGCTTCCCGGGGCCGTTCTCTGCCGCCCGCGGGGGTCGGGCGGGGTGTGACCCGCGCCCGGGGGTTCCATGTCGCCGTCCCACCCCCGGGCGCGGGGGTTCAGTGGTCGGGGTGCCGGCGGATGAGGACGGAGCAGTCGGTGGCTGCCGAGTGGTCGCCGCGGTTGCGCGCGGCCCGGCGGTCCTCGGCGAGCTGGGCGCACTTCTCGCAGCCGAGGGAGGGCTGCGCTTCCTTGGCCTCGCGGACGGGGAGGAACACCGGTGGTGAGGGGGAGGTGCGGCGCGCGGGGGCGGTCACCGGGGCTCCCCTCGTCCGCGGCAGCGTGGGCACTCGCACGGCGGCATGGTGCCGTTGAGCAGTGGTGGCAGGCAGTCGCGGTTGTAGTACCGCTTCTCCCGCCCCCAGGTGCGTCCGCTGTCGCGGGACACGCGCAGGGTCAGTAGGGGTCGTTCAGGCGCCCCTGACGCCTCGGGCTGGACGGCCATGCTTCGAAGCTAGGGACGGAGCGCCAACTGCCTCCAGCGTGGTGCACGTTGGTGCACCATCTCACCCCAGAGCGTAGATCGCTGAGCGGATGAGCGCACGTGCCCGCTCGCCGTAGACCGCGAGTTGGCCGAGTTCGTGGAACACCTTGGCGTACATGTCGATCTCGTGCGGGCGGGTGATCGTCAGGTAGCCGGAGACCAGTTCCACGGCCACCTGGGCGTTGTCGAAGACCCAGAAGCCTTCCACCGGGCGCATCGCCTCGCGGGCCGGCTGCATGGGCACGATGCCCAGGCTGACGCTTGGGAGGAACCCGACGGTGAGCAGGTGCCGCAGTTGCTCGCGCATCGTCTCCCGACCGCCGATCCCCGCGCGCAGCACGGACTCTTCGAGGACGAAGGCGAACGTGTGGCGCCCCTCGTGGAGAACGTGCTGGCGGTCCATCCGCTCGACGACGGCGGCGTCCACGTCGTCGACGAGGCCGCGGCGCCGGCGCACGGCGTGCAGGATCGCGGTGGTGTAGCCCATGGTCTGCAGCAGGCCCGGCACAAGCCAGGAGTCATACGCGCGGAAGTGGCGGGTGCGCTCGTACAGCGGCCGGACGGACTCCTGCGCGGCCTTCAGCCCGGTGCGCTCCATGCGCCGCCACTCGACCCACATGCCCTCGACCGCGCGGAGCGCCGCCGTCAGGTCCTCGACCTCACCCTCAGCGCCGCAGACGTGCGCCCAGGCCCGCAGGTCCGCCGGCGACGGCGCGGTGCGGGCGTTCTCAACCCGGGACACCTTCGAATGGCTCCAGCCGCATCGCTCGGCCAGCTCGCGCACCGTCAGCTCGGCGTCGAGGCGGAGATCCCGCAGGCGCGCGGCGAGCGCTTCACGCGCGGCCTGGGCGCTGGATGACGGTGACGCGGGCATAGCGGTGTCCGGGTGTCAGAAAGTGGCCGCGACGGTCAGACCTCGTAGTCCTCGTGCGGGACGGCCCTGCTCCACACGGTCTCGAAGGCCGTGCTGCACAGCTTCACCACGGCCGGCTCCTCCACGACTTCGGGGCCGGCGGATCCGCCGTCGCCGGTGAAGTGGTTGAAGCGCACGGTGCGGTCGTCGAAGAGCCAGAAGTCGTTCCCGGGCAAGGCGATGTCCGAGGCGCGGCGCCGAGGCAGCCACCGCACCTCCTCGCCGCCGGCGAGGTTCAACTGCTCGGTCAGGTCGTACTCGTAGCGGATGTAGTCGCTGACCGGCTCGGAGACGATACGAGCCCGGCGCACGGCCACGCCGCGGCCGGTGACCTGCTGCATCAGCTCCCGCCACTCCCCGTACCGCTCCAGCGCCTCGTCGAGCCGTCCGCCCTGCCAGGCGATGAACCCGGGGTCGGTGCGGATGTAGCTGTCCCGCATCTCCAGGTGGACGGCGGAGCGCTGGACGGCGCTGAACTCGTCGCGGTAGTCAGCCACGGGTCCCCTCATCGTTCGGGAGGAACTGCCGCATCACCTTCGGCAGCCTGATGATCGTCTCGTGGTCGGGCACGTCGGTGCCGTGCCCGGGGATCGAGCCGACCGCCTGGCACGCCGCGACTTCCTCGTCGGTGGCCTTGTACGACTGGATGAGGAGGTCGCCGGTGTCCTCGTCGACCCACATGGTGGGTGACTCGTTGCCGGGCGTGTTCGGGATGATCCCGAGGAACCGTAAGCGCATGGGGGTCCTCCGTCGAAGGGTGGTGCACGGGTGTGCACCACGGTCACCCTGGCGGTGGAGCGCGTCAAGGGCGCGCAGTGGGCGCGCGGGTTCGGGCCCACGGGGCACTCCGGATCCCGCTGTACGGGCCGTTTCCCCGGTGCGCACTCGGACCCCGAAACCCGATATCACCGCAGGCCAGGAAGCGGACGAGGCGATATCAGGGTCGAAACCGGTTTCGCCTCGGGGTGAAACCGCAAGCCCGAGGCGAAACCGGCCCGGCGGCCGTCAGGTGGCGTCCTCGTCGCCTTCCTCGGGCGCCGGCAGGTCGGCGTACCGGACGCCCTTGGCGCCGCCGCAGCAGTCCTGCAGGGTGATCTGCCGGGTGGTCACCTTGTGCGGCTTGAGCGCCGCGGACAGCAGCGTCGAGCGGGCGGCGGCGTCGTCCTCGTCGAGCCACCGGCCGTACAGCTCCGGCCGGTGTGCGGCGAGAGCGGCGACGAGCCGGTGGGAGTGGACGGCGTCGGCTCCGTCCGGCCAGATGGCCCGGAGGTGGTCGACGATCGTTGCGGCGTCGACGGTCTCCACGGTCTCTCCGGCGGCCTGCCCGGTGAGGGTGCCGGCGGCGGTGCGCAGCGCCAGCGCGCGGCGGCCGATGTCGTCGGCTTCGGGCTGGCGGATGAACGCCGCCCGCACGGTGGTGCCTTCCCGGCCACGGGCCAGGATGCCCGTTCCCTGCTCGTCGACGGAGATGTCGGTGGCCCGCAGCCCGCGGTCATACGCGCCGGTGCCCAACACGTTGTTGTTTGCCCGCCAGTCCATCACCGCGAGGCACAGCCGGGAGCCGAACGACGCGGCGACCCGCGGCGGCAGGCTCGCCGCGTCAGGGTTCTGCGTCAGCAGGATGATGATGACGCCGTAGGCGCGGCCGAGCTTGACCAGGCGGGCGAGCAGGTCCTCGGCCTCGTCGCGATAGGCGGGATCGGAGAACAGCTCTTGTACCTCGTCGATGACGATGACCCGCGGCCCGAGCCGCTGCTCGGGGTACTTCTCCGCCAGCTCCCGCGTAACCTTCCGGCCCTCGGGAGTCTCCGACGACGGCAGCGACTTCACGAACTTCGCCCGCCGCTGCCGCTCGGCGAGCCCGTCGCGCAGACCGGCGAGCGCGGCCTGCTTCTCCTCGTCCTCGTCGCCCGAGGCGTAGACGTGACACACCGGCTTGACGGACTCCAGGTCACCGGACCCCTTCAGCTCGTACAGCCACAGTTCGGCGGTCGGGTCGAGCGCCGCCCCCAGGACGATCGCCAGCGCGCAGCTGGTCTTTCCGGACCCGGGGATGCCGCCGACGAGCAGGTTGGAGTACATGAGCCGGATGGAGATCAGGTTGCCGCGGGGGTCGAACCCGAACGGCAGCGGCTCGAACACGTCGGCGGTGCCGGTCTTCATCAGCGGCCACAGCCGCCGCGGGCCCTTGGCCGGATCCTGCTGCGCCACCCACAGCACCAGCCGCCCGGGGTGCGCCGCGCGGTCGCCCTCCGGCCACACGGTGGAGATCGGGCGGCGCATCGCCGCGGCCAGCGCGGAACGCTTCTCCAGGACGCTGCTGGCCTCGACACCGCGGGGGAGGTTGACCTCGGCGCGCCAGCCGGGACCGTCGCGCTGGACCTCGGCGGCGAACTCCACACCGCCCCGGCCCCTGCGCCCGGTGATGCCGATGGCCTCCAGCGCCTCGAACACTTCAGTAGAGGTGAGGGCCTTCAGCCGGTCGACGGCCACATAGTGGGTGACCACCGGCTTGTCGGGGTCGCGGCCGGCGAGCCCGAGGAGCGCCAGGGCGGCCGTGCCCGCCGGGGCCAGGAGCCACCACGGGGCGAGCAGCGTGAACGACAGTCCGGCGACCGTGCCCAGGCCGCCGACGACGGCGGAGGTGATGCGCCGCGGGCGTACCCGCCGGGAGTGCTCCCGCGAGAGCATCAACCACGCCTCGACATCCGCCGACGTGGCCGCTTTCGCCTGCACGGGCCGCGCTTCGGTGTCGGCGATCCACCGCAGCCACCGCAGCGTCAGCCGGCCCGCGCCGCGCGGGGAGCGGCGCACCAGCCGCCACACGTAGAGCGGCGCCCGCAGCGTGTGGAAGCCGGCGAGGTGGGCGGAGTACGACACGGCCCACCGCACGCCGGTGCGCAGCTCGTTCGCGTGCCGCATCCACGACGGCACGACCTCGGGGGCCTCGGCGAGATACGCCCGCTTCTGCTCCACCCACGATCCCGCCGGCGTGGCGGCGTCGGGGCGGTCGGCGGGGACCGGTCCGTCGGGTACCTCGGTGATGCGGTAGACGGTGGCGGGCTTGTCGAACGACACGGGTGTACCCGGGGTGTCGGGTACGGCGTCGGCAGGTGTACCCGAGGGTGCGGGTACGTGCCCGTTAGGCGTACCCGGGGAAGCGGGTACGAACGGAGTGCTGACGTCTGTCACAGTGATCTTCCTGTCTCTCGATAAGGGGGATGGGATAGGGCCCGGGTACGGCCGGGGTTGGTAGCCGGTGGCCGTACCCGGGGCACTACTTCTTGCCGGTGCGCTTCTTGTCCTCGCGCTCCTTGGCCCGCCTGGTGATCTCGTCTATGCGGCGCTTCTGCCGGTCGGTGAGCCGGCCGCCGCGGAGCATCGCCATACCGGTGATGCCGAGGATGCGGGCAAGCTCGCGGTGATTGATGTCGTCCTGATTGCTGATCGGCACGCGGTCCTCTCCGGCCGGGACTCTCCCGGCCCCACCACGCCCGCCGGGGGGCCCGGTTGGCGCAGAAGGGCGGGGCTCAGCCCTTACGGCCGAGCACGTCCTTGTAGATCGCGTACAGGACCAGGACGCAGACCGTGACGGCCACGGCCCCGATCGCTACAGCGATGGCGAACAGGGACAGCACGGCCAGGAACAGCGACCCTGCGGCGCCCGCGGCCAGCACCTTCCCGGCGCTCACCGCTGGCCGGGCCGGTGGATAGTGCGGGTGCGCGCACGGCGGCGGCGCAGACGGCTTGTAGCACTGGCAGTCACCGCTGTGCTGGTGGGGTTCGAGGTTCACGGCCGCACCCCCGCCCCCAGCTCGTCACGGATGCGCTGCGCGCGGGCCTGCCCGATGCTGTACCGCTCCCGCAGGGTGCGGATGCTCGGCACCGAGCCGACTCGCAGACTCTCGGCGAAGAGGATGCGGGCGTCCACCGTGTGCTCGTCCTCGTCGGGTACGTACTCCGCTCGTACCTCGTCGCGGGTACGCGCCGTCCGCTCGGCGAGTACGGCGGGGGTCGGAACCGCGGGCGCGGGCTGGGGTACGGGGACACCCTCGGGTACGTGTACCTCGTCGGCGGCCCGCCGCTCCCATGGGTCCGGCAGCTCGACGACCGCCAGCCGGGCGGCATGCCGCCGCGCGGCCAGACCGGCGAGGAGCTGCCCGCGCTGGTCCTCGTTCGTGCCGACCTCGGCGCGCGCGATGGCCTTGGACAGCCGCCGCTCAAGGCGCCGCCCGCGGCGGCCCCCGCGCGCCTTCCCCTCCAGCACCGCCAGCCGCGCCGCGGACTCCACCGCCCGCGCCATCCACCGGTCCCGCGTGATCTGCGCGGCGTCGCGGTCGCGCTCGACAACGCCGAGGCGGGACAGCGCGCGCTCACGGACGTCCCGGCCGACGAGCGCGACGAACCCGCCGGCGTCGGCGTCCGGCCGCCGGTGCCGCAGCTCCACGCCCATCGCCAAGTGCCAGAGCAGCGCGGCGAACACCGGACCGACGATGGCGCGGACGGTGCCGCCGAGCGGGCCCGCTTCGGCGTAGGCCGCCACCACCTGCACTCCGGTGATCAGCCAGACGAGGGTGCCGGGACTGCCGGGCGTACCCGACGCCAAGGTGTTGTGCCGGGCGAGGAGCGCGGTCGCGAACAGGACCAGCTCGCCGGCGGCGAAGAACGCCGCCCGCTCCGCGGAGTCCGCCATGTCGAGGCTGTGCTTCGCGAACCGCCATGACGTGTCCGCGGAGTACGCGGTGCACGCGGCGGCGGCGATGCCGGTGACGACGACCGCGGCCGGGGTGCGCTTCCTGTCGATGCGTGCCCGCCGGGGGCGGCGCGCGGCCCACGCGACCGCCAGCAGGGCCAGCACGAACGCGCCGGCCGCCGCCGCGGTCACGTAGGGGCGCGCGGTCGCCCAGTCGGTCAGGGTCTCGGGGGTCACTGGTCGCTCTCCTCTTCGACAAGCACGGCGAGGCGGCGGGCAGCGCCCTGCAGCCGTCCCGCGTGAACGGTCAACTGATCGGCCAGCGCCTCAAGCCCGGCCGGGTCCAAGGGGTGCCAGTCGCTGTCAAAGCCGACGTTCACGAACACCCCGCGGCCCGGAGGGCGGTCCGTGTACGGCCGCGACTCGAACACGACCGTGAGCACCGGCACCGGCCCGCAGCACTCGGTGCCGAACGTCAGCGGCATCTCGCCGCTGGCGTGGGTGATGTCGACGCGGAACCCGCCGGCCGGATGCACACCGGCACACCACGCCGGCTCCGGGATCGTCACGGGCCCGTGGTCACGGGTGTCCACGGTGATCATGCGCTGGTCAGGCATCGTCGGCCACCCCTTCCTCGTCGGGCCGGACGGCCTGCATCCACGTCTTGCCTTCGGCGAGCGCGGCGCGGGCCTGCTCGCCGGTGACATAGCCGGTCGGCGGGTTCTCGGCGAGACGGTCACGCAGGTACTCCGTCGTCCACGCCAGCCCGAGAGGGCCGTCGTCGAGCGCGTCCTGCAGCGCGATGCGGACGTGCATGGCACGCTCGGCGAGCACCTTGCGGTACTGCTCGTCGCCGCCGACCGTCGCCGCGTGCGGAATGTCGATGGCGTCGTGCACGGCCGTGAGGAAGTCGCGCACATCGTCGGGCAGGCGGCTCACCGGGTCACCCCCTCGTCGCCGAGGACGGCGCGCGCGGCCCGGTGCGCGGCCAGCACGAACCCGTGCCGGTCCCGCACCTTGTGCGCGACGAGCAGCGCCCACAGCAGCGCCTCGACGGGCGGCGCCGGCCGGGCCGCCGAGGACACCGCACGGATAGCGGCATCCTCGACCGGCCGCGGCACACGGACGTAGCGGTATGCGCTCACCGGCCCGCCCCCGGGTCCTCCAGCAGCTCCACCGCGGCGAGCTGGCGGGCGAGCTGCCGCAGCGCCACACCGTGCGCGATCACCTGGTCGGCGAACGCGGACGCGGCGGCGGCCGTCAGGTCCGTGCAGTCCTCACCCGGGGACCGCAGCGACACGTAGGGCCTGCCGCGCTGGCAGTGCGGCCACTGCACCAGCCGGACGTCCAGCGCTTCCTCGGTGCCGCCGCCGAACGTCGGAACGGTCAGCACGGTTTCGGAACCCGCGTGACTCACGTCCTCGATGCACATGACGTCGGTCTCGGCGGCGTGGTTCTTGACGCACCACGACGGGCACGTGATCACGGTCGGGACCCCCGCAACCAGGGTGGCCACGGTGCGCTCCGCCGGCTTCTCCGCGGCGGCCGTCAGCGCGAACGGAACCGGCTGGTCGGGGTCGGCGCCGGCGAGCGACGGCGAGGGGTTGACGGTGTGCTCTACGGTCATGCTCATGGTCTGGACTCCTTGTGATGGAAGGGTCCGGCCGTAGGTCCCGGAGTGGTGTTGGCGCACCCTCCGGGGCCGTCTCACGGACGTCTCACAACGCCTGTGTGTCTGGCCGGTTTTCGGAGTCCTGACCTGGGACTTAACGACCCCTGACGTACTCAGCGGCGCACGTGGCGCTGGTTTCGGTCACTGGGGGTCAAGGGGTCGTGGGTTCAAATCCCGCCGTCCCGACGGTGTGAAAGAGGCCCTTTGAGTGGGGGGAATCCCAGGTCAGAGGGCCTTTCGCGATTCACTGATTACACCGTCAGTCTGATGCTACGTCAGGCCCGCGGGGACCGCCTGGGACCAAGATCACATCTGATGTGTATGGCTCCTGCCACGCTCGAAGTCTTGCCGCGAGAGCCTTCGAGGCCGTCGGCGCACCCGACAGCTTGGCACTGAGCGACCGCCCCGCCCGCGTCAGGGCGTGAAGATCGGGATGCCCTGCGAGGGCCAGCGGCGGGCCTCTCATCCCGCGAGATCCATCAGCGCCTCGTGGCGCACCGCCGGTCTCGTCGACCACCAGCACTGCGGCCTCATCGTGTAATGCTCTCGTCGCGTACGATCCGCCACCTGTTGTCGGTGGTGCCGTCGTCCGCGTCCTGGACGGCGAAAGCGCCGACCGCGGTGGAGTGGTTCTGGATACCGAGCAGCTTGCCGCTGTGCACGTTGCGGATCTTGTATGTCCCGTTTCCCTGGTCGAGCAGCGTCCACCGGTGGTCGGCGGTGCCGTTGTCCGCCCACTGAAGGACCGTCGCGCCGTCGGCGGTGGACATGTCCTGGACGCCGAGTACCTTGCCGCTGTGGGCGTTGCGGAACCGGACCGCGTCTCCGTCGGTGACCATCTGCCAGTCGTGGTCCGGGGTGCCCGAGTCGTGCCACTGCAGGGCGCGGGCGCCGTCGGCGGTGGACATGTCCTGGATGCCCAGCACGAGGCCGCTGCCGGCGTTGGCGAGCCGGATGGTGCCGCCGGCACCGCCGTCGGCGCTCCAGTAGACGGTGTAGTTGTGGCCGTGCGCGTCGTAGAAGGGGCCCAGGTTGACGGTGGCGCCGTCGGCCGTGGCGGTGAAGGCGAGAGAGCCGCTGCCGGTACGGGTGACCGACGAGGTGTTCAGCGACGGAAGGGAGCCGAGCGCGGTGTTGCCGTAGTTGCCGGACAGTACTACCGGTCCGTAGGTGACGGCGGCGACGTTCGCGTCGTCGTTGGCGCCCCGCATGACGACCCGCATGGGCAGGCGGACGGTGACGGCGTCGCCCGAGGTCCAGGAGCGGGTGAGGGTGGCGTAGCTGCCGGGGGTGGCGGTGACGTCCTGCACCACGCCGTTGACGCTGAGGGTGGCCCCGGAGGTCCAGCCCGGGATGCGCACGCGCATCGTCCAGGTCCCGGCGGCACTGCCGGTGACCTCCAGCGTCGTGGTGTCGCCGACGGGATACGACGTGGTCTGGGTGACCGTGATCCCGCGCTGCGACCAGTCGAGCACCGAGGGCACGAACAAGTTCACGATCAGCGTGGTGTCGTTGTGGAAGTAGACGGAGTCCATCAGCCTGGTGTGCATCTCCAGGCCCGTGCCCTGGCAGCACCAGAAGCTGTCGTAGTCGGTGCTCCACGTGCCGCCGCCCCACGCCGGGCCCACGCCGCGCCGGCCGCCGGGGTTGAGCGGGGTGAAGTAGGTGATGTGGCCGTGGTTGTCGGCCGGGTTCTGCTGGCCGATCATCTGGTTCAGCCAGGCCCGCTCGTAGTAGTCGAACAGCGCGGCGCGGTCCGGGTCGAGCGTGAACAGCTCCC
The DNA here is from genome assembly GCF_039531005.1 of Streptomyces synnematoformans. NCBI lineage: Bacteria > Bacillati > Actinomycetota > Actinomycetes > Kitasatosporales > Streptomycetaceae > Streptomyces > Streptomyces synnematoformans. The sequence continues at coordinate 8,454 of NZ_BAAAPF010000041.1, read as the reverse complement.
GGGTGAGCGTGAGCATGTTGTACGTGTTGCAGCTCTCGCACGTGTCCCGGGCGAGGTAGCCGGCGATGGCGTTCGGGGGGCGGAAGTGCTCCGCCTGGCTGTTGCCGCCGATGACGTAGGTGTGCGCGTCGACGCACATGTTCCAGGCGTTCGCGGCGATGTCCCGGTAGCGGGTGGTCCCGGTCGCCTGGTACTCCCGGGCGGCGCCGATCCACTTGGGCACCTGGGTGTTGGCGTGCAGCCCGTTGAGGCGATCCTGATCGGCGGCCAGGGGGTCGAACACCGCGGCGTGGTCGAACCGCTGGGCCACGGTGAGCCAGCGCGAGTCGCCGGTCTGCAGGTAGACGTCGGTCAGCACGGCGTTCATGCCGCCGAACTCGGTCCCCAGCATGGCCTGCATCTGCTGGCCGCTCAGCCGGCCGGTGCGCGTGTCCACCCACCCCGCGAGGCGCAGCAGCACGTCGCGGGCCTGCGTGCTGTCGAGGTGGCGCCACACGTCCAGCAGACCGGCGAGGGTCTTGTGGATGACGTAGTACGGCACGTTCCCGTTGTTCAGTGTCCGGTTCTCCAGCGCCGTGAAGTCGGACTCGGGGAAGCCGCAGAGATATCCGCTGCCGAACCCGGCGGCGCCGTTGTTCGCCTGGCACTCGGCCAGTTCCGCGACCATCCGTACGGCCTTGTCCCGGCAGGTCGTGTCCCCGGTCACGGCGTAGGCCTGGGCCCACGCCGTGAGGAAGTGCCCCTGCATATGGGTGCGGAACGGGAACGTCGGCGCGTCCCAGCCACCGTTGGAAACCGCGCCGTTGGTGGACAGCCGGTGGTTGGCCCGGAAGTTGTACAGCAGCCGGTCGACATCGACGAAGCGCAGGTAATTCAGCGTGCGGTTCTGGTTGTCCAGCCACCGGCTCGCGGTCAGCCGCACCTGCCCCAGGTCGAAGGGGTGCGCGGAGACCCCGATGCCGGCCCGGGCCGGGGCACCTGCCGCACGCGCGGCTGAGCCGCCGAAGGCGGGACCGGCGGCGGAGACGGCGGCCGCGGCGCCGGCGGTCTGCAACAGCCGGCGCCTGCTGAGGAATAAGGACATGTTCCGTCCTTTCCGTGAGAGAGGAAGGCGAATACGTCCGTGCTGGGTGTGGTCATGCGCGCGGGGCTGAGCTTGTCCGCTCGTTCGAAATGTCGAACTCTGTTCTTGTAGTCGAACCGGACTCTAGGGACGGCCGGAAGACGTGTCAATGGCATGCACGCGCCACAGAATGCCGGCGTCGATACCGGCGAGGATGTCGCCGGGGATGGCTCCGGGGCCGTCGATGACCGCCGGCGCGAGCAAGAAGGCAGGCCGGCAGCGCCGTCGGCAGATGTGTGCTGATCACCGCGGGGGACTTCTCCGGCCACCCACCTGATCACGACCGCCCACCCGGGGTCGGCCCGGGGTCGACCGCCGACCTTTCGACAGCGAGGCACAAAAGCAACGCAACACGGTCGAGCGGTGCATGTGCGCCACGAGGCGCCCTGTGGTAACCCCGGCTCAGCCGGGAGGAATGGAGGGATGGCCTCTTTCCACGCGGACGTTCGAGTCGAGGGCTGGGGGCCGCGGCTTCCCTTTGGTGCTCGGACGCGGGTGGCGGTGGACTGCCCATGGTGCGCGGGAGCACGGTTTGGCTGACTGGCGCCTTGGCACGGCTGGCCCGCCGGTGAGCTGTACACCGGGCACTGTCACCGCTCGCTCCGGCGCGCCGCCGACGCGCTGACCCACCCCACCCTGACCCTCACAGCGTCCGCGCTCCACGGGCTCGTCTCCCTCGACCGCCCGCTGCACCCGTACGACGTAACCCTCGGCCACAGGCGGGCGGTCACCGCGGAGAAGATGGCCGGACACACCCGCGGCTACGGCCTGTTCGACGCCGACGTGGTCTTTCTCGGCGGCCAGGACCACGCCGAACTGCTGCGCCCGTCCGTCCCGCACCTCCTGACCCCGCTCTCACCGGGCCGCGCGCGCCGGCCCGCCGCGGGCGTCAGGCCGAGGCCCGGTGGACCAGCTCCGTCGGGAGGATGACCGCCGCCGGGTCTTCACCGCCGATCTGGGCCAGCAGGACCCGGACCATCTCCGCGCTGATGCGGCCCCACGGTTGGCGGATGGTGGTCATCGGGGGCTGGGTGGCGAGGGCGGCGGGGGAGTCGTCGAAGCCGCCCACCGCGACGTCCTCCGGCACCCGGCGGCCCGCCCGCTGCAGCGCCGCGAGCACGCCCTGCGCCATCAGGTCCGAGGCCACGAACACCGCGTCCAGGTCCGGCGCCTCGGCCAGCAGCCGCTCGGCCGCCGCCTCGCCGCTCGCCCGGCTGTAGTCGCCGTTCGCGATCAGCCGATCGTCCGCGCCGAGGCCCGCCTCCGCCAGCACCTCCCGGTACCCGGCCAGCCGCTCCACCCCGCCCGGGGTGTCGAGCGGCCCGGTGACCGTGCCGACCCGGCGGCGGCCCAGGGAGAGCAGGTACTGCACCATCTCGCGGGCACCGTCCCGGTCGGCGGCGGCGACGTAGGAGACCTTCGTGCCCTGGCCGATGGGCTTGCCGCACGCCACCAGCGGGACCCCGGCCTCGCGCAGCCGGACGGCGACCGGGTCGCCGGAGTGGCTGGAGACCAGCAGCACTCCGTCGACGTGGCCCGCCGTGATGTACCGCGTGATGCGCCGCCGCTCGGCCTCCGTGCCCGCGATCATCAGCAGCAGCGGCACGTCGTGCGCGGCCAGCGCCTCGGTGCAGCCGCGTAGCAGCACGTTGAAGTTGGGGTCCTCGAAGAACCGCTCCTGCGGCTCGGTGAGCAGGAAGCCCACCGAATCCGAGCGGCCGGTGATCAGCGAGCGGGCGTGCCGGTTGACGACGTAGCCCGTCCTGAGGATCGCGGCCTCCACCGCATCCCGCGCGGCGGTGCTGACGTTGCGCCCGCCGTTGAGCACGCGCGAGACCGTGCCCCGGGAGACCCCGGCCTCGCGCGCCACGTCGTGGATCGTCGGCGGCCTGGGCCTGCCCCCCGCTGTGTGCATGGCTACGACTTTACGGCTCCGGACAGCAGGTCGAGGCTCCAGAAGCGCTGGACGACCAGGAACAGCGCGATCAGCGGGATGACCGCGAGCAGCGCGCCCATGATGACGATGGTGTAGAGCGCGGGGGCGCTGGCACCCTGCTCCAGCAGGGTGTAGAGACCCAGCGTGAGCGGGAACTTCTCGTCGTCGCTGAGCATGATGTACGGCAGCAGGAAGTTGTTCCAGATCGCCACGAACTGGAAGAGGAAGATCGTCACCAGACCCGGGGCCATCATCGGCACCCCCATCCGGATGAAGATCCGCCACTCGCCGGCGCCGTCCACCCGCCCGGCCTCCACGACGTCCTTGGCGACGGCGGCGGTCGCGTAGACGCGGGCGAGGTACACGCCGAACGGGGAGAGGAGCTGCGGCAGCAGCACGGAGAGGTAGGAGTCGGTGAGGTCGGCCTCGGCGAGCAGCAGGTACTGCGGCACGGCGAGGACCACCGGGGGCATCAGCACACCGGCGAGCAGGGTGTTGAAGACGGCCTCGCGGCCGCGGAAGCGGTAGAGGGCAAGGGCGTAGCCGCTGACCGCGGAGACGGCGGTGGACAGCGCGGCACCGACTCCGGCGTAGAGGGCGGTGTTGCCCATCCACTTCCAGTAGACGCCGTCGCGGTAGGCGTTCAGCTGCTCGAGGTTGTCGGCGAACCCCGAGCCGGGCAGGAAGGTGAACGTCGAGAACAGCTCGGTTCCGGACTTGCTGGCGGCGACGGCCACCCACGCCACCGGCACCAGGCAGTACACGGCGCCGACGACAAGGGCCAGCGTCGGTATCAGCGCGGCGCGGCGGCGCGGCCGGCCCTGCCCGGCACCGGGTGCGCCGGGTGCGGCCGGTGCGGCGGGCGCGGGGCTGCGGGGGGCGGCGACGGAACTCATCGGGCGGCCTCCTCCTGCCGGGTCCTGCGGTTCACCGTGCGCAGGAAGCCGAAGGACAGCGTCAGCGTGACGAAGGCGATGACGACGGCGGTGGCGGAGGCCGAGTAGATGTCGTTCTCGGCGAAGGCGTCGCGGTGGACCTTCATCAGCGGGCTCCAGGTGGTGGAGATGCCGTTGGTCAGCGGCATGAGGGTGGTCGGCTCGTTGAAGACCTGAAGCGTGGCGATGATCGAGAAGAAGAAGGTGAGCACCAGCGCGGGGGCCACCATGGGCACCTTGATGCGCAGGGCGGTCTGCAGCGGCGTGCAGCCGTCCAGCTTCGCGGCCTCGTGCACTTCGGCGGGTATCGCCCGCAGCGCGGTGTAGATGACGATCATGTTGAAGCCGGTGCCGCCCCACACGGCGATGTTCGACAGCGCGAGGTAGAGCGAACCGCCGTCCAGCAGGTCGGGCTGCGGCAGCCCGGCCCGGTCGAGCCCGTAGTGGAGCGGGCTCACCTCCGGCAGGTAGAGGAACCCCCACAGCAGGGCGGCGACCACGCCGGGGATCGCGTACGGCAGGAAGATCGCGAGCCGGGTGGCCGGCGCGAACCGCACCCGCTCGTGGTCCAGCATGAGCGCGAAGGTGAGCGCCAGGCCGAGCATGACCGGGACGACGATGGCGCCGTAGCCCAGCACGCGCAGCGCCCCGTGCAGCAGCTCGGCGTCGGTGAGCGCGTCGGTGTAGTTGGACAGCCCCGCCCAGACCTCCTCGCGCGCGCCGGAGCCGAGGCCGAGGCCCTTGACCTCGACCCGGTGCAGGCTGAGCCAGGCCGCGTAGCCGATGGGCAGCGCGAAGAAGAGGCAGAAGAGGAGCGCGGCGGGCACGAGGAAGGCGTACGGGGCGCCCTTCACCCCGTACGCCGGCCGGCGGGCAGGTCTCACGGCGCGACCTCGAAGCCCTGCTTCTTCAGGTCCGCGACCGTGTCCTGCTGCACCGTCCGGACCGCGGCGGTGAACTCGTCCTTGTCCCCGGACTTGGCGGCGGCGCCGAAGGCGTCCTTGAAGGAGTTGTAGGCGACGTTCACGTTCGGGCCCCAGGCGGAGGGCGCGGTGGTCTTCGCGATCTCCGTGGCCCGGTCGTAGAAGTCGGCCTGGTTGGCGAAGTACGCGGGCGGCTGGTCGAAGGCGCCCGTGGTCTGGGCGGCGGTGGCAGCCGGGTAGATCCCGCCCTCCGCGGCGAGCGCGGCGACCGCCTCGGGGTCGGTGTTGAGCCAGGTGACGAACTTCGCCGCGGCCTCCGGGTGGCCGGAGTCGGTGGTGACGCCGACGGAGGAACCGCCCCAGCTACCGGTGGTCTGCTCGCCCGCCTCCCACTGCGGCAGCGGCGCCATGGCCCACTTGCCCTCGGTGTCGGGCGCGACGGTGGGGAGGACACCGGGGGCCCAGACGGCGCTGACCCAGGCGATCTGCTTGCCGGTGTTGAGCGCCTTGTTCCAGGCGGGGGTGTACATGGGCTCGTTGTCGATAACGTCCTCCTCGACGAGCCCGCCCCAGAAATCGGCGACCCGGTGGGTGGCCGGGGCATCGATGCCGACCTTCCAGGAATCGCCCTCGGTGGTCCACCACTCGGCGCCGGCCTGCTGGGCGAGGCCGGCGAAGAGGCCGGAGTCGGTGGCGGAGAAGGTGGTGAGGTCCTTGTCGGGGGCCTTCTGCTTCAGCTCGCGGGCGGTGTCGGCGAACTGCTCCCAGGTCTCGGGGACGTCGAGGTCGTACTGCTCGAAGAGGTCCTCGCGGTAGTAGAACATGAGGGGGGCGACGTCCTGCGGCAGCGCGTAGACGGCGTCCGTGCCGAGCGTGGTCTGCTGCCAGACGGTGTCCTCGAACTTCTCCTGCACGCCGCCGACCTCGCCGGATATGTCCGCGAGCACGTCGTTGCTGACCAGCGTGGGCACCGTCTGGTACTCGGCCTGGACCAGGTCGGGCGCCTTGCCGGCCTTGTGCGCGGTGAGGATCTTGGTGACGAGTTCGTCGCCCTGCGCCTGCTTCTTGACCGTGACCTTGATCTGCTCCTTCTTGCCCGGGCCCTTGTTCCAGATGTCGACGACCTTGTCCATGCCCGGCGCCCAGGACCAGTAGGTCAGCTCGGCCGGGCCGGACTCGGCGTCCCCGTCGTCGTCCGAGCCGCAGGCGGCGAGGGCGGTCGCGCCCAGCGTGGCGGCGATCATGGCGGCCGTGAGGCGGCGGCGCTTCGCTTTCGGCATGGGTCTTCTCCCCTGATCCGGCAGTCTCCGCCCGTTGCGGAGGTCTGGGATGCTCCTGTGAACGTTCACAGTAGAGAAACAGGCACGACGCTTGTCAATGCTTGTAACTGTGCGGTTTTGTTGGACTGATGCCGCCGCAGCTGTGTGTGTACGTTCCCAATTGATCAAGGAAGAGGGAGAAGCATCTATGACGGAGAACGCGCCCACGGGCCTGGCCGGACTCGCCTTCGGAGGCGACTACAACCCCGAGCAGTGGCCCGAGCCCGTCTGGCACGAGGACGTCCGGCTGATGCGCGAGGCCGGCGTCACGATGGTCACCGTCGGGGTCTTCTCCTGGTCGTTGCTGGAGCCCGCGCCGCGCCGCTACGAATTCGGCTGGCTCGACCGGCTCCTGGACCTGCTGCACGAGAACGGCATCCGCGCCGACCTCGGCACCCCCACCGCCGCCCCGCCCGCCTGGTTCTACCGCGCACACCCCGACGCGCTGCCCGTCACCGCCGACGGAGTCCGGTACGAGTTCGGCTCCCGCGGCGCCATCTGCCACGGCAACCCGCACTACCGCGAGGCCGCAGCCGCCATCACCACGCAGCTCGCCACCCGCTACGCCGGCCACCCGGCGCTCGCCCTGTGGCACGTCCACAACGAGTACGGCGTCCCCGTCGCGGCCTGCTACTGCGACACCTGCGCCGCCCGGTTCCGCCGCTGGCTCATCGCGCGCCACGGCGACGTGGCCGGCGTCAACGCGGCCTGGGGCACGGAGTTCTGGAGCCAGCAGTACGCGGACCTCGACGAGATCAACCCGCCCCGCACCGCCCCCACGGTCGGCAATCCCGCCCAGCAGCTGGACTACCGCCGCTTCGCCGACGCCACCATGCGCGAGAACTTCCGCATGGAGCGCGACATCCTGCACCGCCTCGCCCCCGGGATCCCCGTCACCACCAACTTCATGACCGCGCTCAGCCAGTGCGACTCCGTCGACTACTGGGCCTGGGGCCGCGAGGTCGACCTCGTCACCAACGACCACTACCTGATCACCGACGGCCGGCGTACGCACGTGAACCTCGCGATGGCCGCCGACCTCGCCCGCTCCGTCGCCGGCGGCGCCCCCTGGCTGCTCCTGGAGCACTCCACGTCCGGCGTCAACTGGCAGCCCCGCAACCCCGCGAAGGCCCCCGGCCAGATGGCCCGCAACTCCCTCGCCCACGTCGCCCGCGGCTCCGAGGGCGCCATGTTCTTCCAGTGGCGGCAGTCCCGGCGCGGCGCCGAGAAGTTCCACTCGGCGATGGTGCCGCACGCGGGCACCGACTCGCGGATCTGGCGCGAGGCCGTCGAGCTGGGGGCCGCCCTCGACGCGCTGGCGCCGGTGCGCGGCGCCCGCACGGTCGCCGACGCGGCCATGGTGTGGGACTGGCACTCCTGGTGGGCACAGTCGCTGGAGTGGCGCCCGAGCCAGGACCACGACGCGCGCGAGCGCGCCGACGCCTTCTACGAGGTGCTCTACGACCGCCACCTGACGGTCGACTTCGCCCACCCGGAAGCCGACTTGTCTGCGTATCCACTCGTCGTCGTGCCCGCGCTGTACCTGGCGACCGCGGCCGCCGGGCGCAACCTCAAGGGCTACGTCGAGGGCGGCGGCACCCTCGTCGTGTCGTACTTCTCCGGGATCGTCGACGAGCACGACGCCGTGCACTGGGGCCCGTACCCCGGCGTACTGCGCGACGTGCTCGGGCTGACCGTCGAGGAGTTCGCGCCGCTGCTCGAAGGCGAGCGCGTACGCCTGGCAGGACCGGACGGGGCGGCGCTCACCGGCGACGTGTGGACGGAGATCGTCGTGCCGCGCGGCGCCGAGGCGGTGTGGACGTACGCCGACGGCCTCGCCGCGGGCCGCCCCGCCGTGACGCGGCACCGGCTCGGCGAGGGCACCGCCTGGTACGTCTCCACCCGCCTCGGCCCGCGCGCCCTGAACACCGTGCTCGCCCGCGCCGCCGCCGACGCCCGCGTCGCGCCGCGCGCCGAACTGCCGCGCGATGTCGAGGTGGTGCGCCGCACCGGCGAGAGCGGCGCGTACCTCTTCGCCATCAACCACACCGCCGACGACGCCAAGGTGCCGCTTGAGGCGCCCGGCACCGAGCTGCTGACGGGCGAACGCGCCGCGAGCCGCCTCCCGGTTCCCGCGGGGGCCGTACGGGTCGTACGGCTCGACGACTGACAGTGAGGATGTGGCGTGGTGACGCTGCGGGTGGGTCTGACCCTCCGA
>NZ_BAAAPF010000040.1:0-33438 GCF_039531005.1 Streptomyces synnematoformans | reverse complement strand
CCATGGGGCAGGAATGCCTCCCCGACGAGCCCATCAACTGGATTGCCCTCTCCCGCGCACCGCGTGACGAGGAACCGAACGACGTGGCAACCTCCCGTGCGGCCGGTGTGTTGGTGTCCGGTGTGGGTGCTGCGTTTGCGGCGGGTGTGCGGGTGGATTGGCGTGCGGTGTTCGCCGGTGTTGGTGGTCGGCGGGTTGCGTTGCCGACGTATGCGTTCCAGCGGCGGCGTTATTGGTTGTCTGGTTCTGTTGCCGGGGGTGATCCGGCGGGTCTGGGCCTGGGTGCGTTCGGGCACGGTTTGCTGGGTGCGGCGGTGACGGTGGCGTCGTCGGGTGCGGTGGTGTTGACGGGTCGTGTGTCCCGTGCGGGGGATGGGTGGCTGGTCGGGCATCGGATCCGGGGCCGGGTGTTGGTGCCGGGGGCGGCGTTGGTGGAGATGGCGCTGCGGGCCGGTGACGAGGCGGGCTGCCCCGTCCTTGACGACCTCACCCTCGAAGCACCGTTGGAGCTCCCCGAGAGCGGGGGTGTGCAGGTCCAGGTCACCGTCGACCCCCCGGAAGGCGAGGGGACGGCTCGTACGGTCAGCGTGCATGCCCGCCCCGACGACGACCCGGACCGTGCGTTCATCCGGCACGCCACCGGCCGCGTCACCGCCACCGTCACCTCCGAAGACACAGCCGGCGGGGTGTGGCAGGGCGCCTGGCCGCCCGCGGACGCCACGGCCGTGGATCTGGCCGACGCCTACGACCGGCTGGCCGAGCGCGGTTACGACTACGGTTCCGGCTTCCGGGGTCTGACCGCACTATGGCAAGACGGGACGACGCGCTACGCGGAGGTGGTGCTGCCCGAGGAGCACACCGGCGACCACAGGGCGGATGCCTTCGGCCTCCACCCCGCCCTCCTCGACGCCGCCCTGCACACCCTCCTCATCGACACGCTCGAAGCCCCGGACGGCCCCGACGCCGGAATCCGCGTGCCGTTCTCGTGGGCGAAGGTTGCGCTGCACGCCACCGCGGCCGCCCGCCTGCGCGTCAAAGCCGTCGCCCTCGGCCCCGACACCGTCGAGATCACCCTGTACGACGCGGAAGGCGGTCTCGTCGCCGAGGTCGGCGAGCTGACCCTGCGCACCCTCCCCGTGGGAGACCGGCCGACCGGCATCCCCGACCACCTCTACGCCCTGCGCTGGTCCGCGGGGGACCTTCCCCCGGCTGACGCAGCAGACCTCGCCGGCTGGGCGACTCTCGGCCCCGTCGCGCCCGTCCCGGACAGTGCCGCCCGGCACCACCCGCACCTGGCCGACCTCCTGGCCACCGACGACCCGCCCACCGCCGTCGTCTACGCCCCCGCCCCCGGCGGCGACCCCACCCCCACCGCCGCCCATCAGGCCGTACACGACCTCCTCACCCTCCTGCAGCAGTACCTCACCGAACCCCGCCTGGCCGACGTCCCCCTGATCCTCCTCACCCGCCACGCCCATGCCCTGCCCGCCGACGCCGACCCCACGACCGATCCCGCGCACACCGCGCTGTGGGGCCTGGCGCGCTCCGCGCAGGCCGAGCACCCGGGCCGTATCCACCTCGTCGACACCGACGACCACCCCGACACCCGCACCCACCTCCCGCACGCCCTCGCCCACACCCTCACGACGGACACCCCCCAACTCGCCCTCCACCACGGCACCCCGCACACCCCCCACCTCACCCACCTCCGCGACGACCCGCCGCTGACTCCGCCCGCCGGCGCGAGTGCCTGGCGGCTGGACACCGCCAGGCCCGGGACCCTCGAGTCCCTGCAACTGCGGCCGGCCACCGAGGCGGTGGAGCCGCTCGCGCCCGGCACGGTGCGCGTGTCCGTACGCGCCGCCGGGCTCAACTTCCGCGACGTGCTCATGGCGCTCGGCATGTATCCGGGCGAGCAGATCATGGGCAGCGAGGGCGCCGGCGTCGTCACCGAGGTGGGCCCCGGTGTAACGGACCTCGCGCCCGGCGACCGCGTGCTGGGCCTGCTCCCGCACTCCTTCGGGCCGCTCGCGGTCGCCGACCGGCGCATGCTGGCCCCGATGCCTACGGGCTGGACGTTCGCGCAGGCCGCGGCCGTGCCCGTCGTCTTCCTCACCGCGTACTACGGCCTGCGTGACCTGGGCCGGCTCGGGAAGGGCGACGCGGTGCTCGTGCACGCCGCCACCGGCGGCGTCGGCATGGCGGCCGTGCAACTGGCGCGGCACTGGGGCGCGGAGGTGTACGCCACCGCCAGCCCGCCGAAGCAGGGGCTGCTGCGCGAGCTGGGGGTGCCGGCGGAGCGGATCGCCTCCTCGCGCGACCTCGACTTCGTCGAGCGGTTCCGGCGCGCGTCCGGCGGCGCCGGCATGGACGTCGTCCTCAACTCGCTGGCCCGGGAGTTCGTGGACGCCTCGCTGGGGCTGCTCACCGCGGGCGGGCGGTTCGTGGAGATGGGGAAGACCGACATCCGCGACGCCGCCGACGTCACCCGGAGCAACCCGGGGGTCGGGTACCGGGCGTTCGACCTGATGGAGGCGGGCCCGGACCGGATCCGCGAGATGCTCGCCGAGATCGTCGCGCTGCTGGAGTCGGAGGTGCTGACCCCGCTGCCGCTGCGCACCTGGGACGTGCGGCGCGCGCCGGAGGCGTACCGCTTCATGAGCCAGGCCCGGCACGTCGGCAAGATCGTGCTGACTGTGCCGGCGCCGCCGGACCCGGCCGGCACGGTGCTGGTCACCGGCGGTACGGGCGCGCTGGGCGCGCAGGTCGCGCGCCATCTGGCGACCGTCCACGGCGTGCGGCACCTGCTGCTGACCAGCCGCCGCGGGATGGCCGCGCCCGGGGCCGCGGCGCTGCGGGCCGAGCTGGCCGGCCTCGGGGCCGAGGCGACCATCGCCGCATGCGACGTGTCACAGCGCGAGGACGTCGTACGGCTCCTGGCCGGCGTACCGGCGGAGCACCCGCTCACCGCCGTCGTGCACGCCGCGGGCGTGACCGCCGACGGCACCGTCGAGACGCTCGACGCCGCCGCCGTCGACCGGGTGCTCGCGCCCAAGGTCGACGCGGTCGCGCACCTGGACGAGCTGACCCGCGGCCTCGACCTGAGCGGCTTCGTGCTGTTCTCGTCCATCGCCGGCACCCTCGGCACGGCCGGCCAGGGCAACTACGCCGCCGCCAACGCCTGGCTGGACGGGCTGGCGCAGCGCCGGCTCGCGCTCGGCCACCCGGCGGTCTCGCTCGCCTGGGGCTACTGGGCCGAGGAGAGTGAGCTGTCCGGCCACCTGAGCGACGCGGACGTGGCCCGGCTGAGCCGTACGGGCATCCTGCCGCTGGCCACCGCCGAGGGCCTGGCGCTGCTGGACGAGGCCATGGCGCTGGGCGACGCCGCCGGGGCGCCGGCGCGGCTGAGCACGCGCGCCGAGGAGGGCGTGCCGGTGCCGGCGGTGCTCCGGCGGGTCGTGAAGCCGGCGCGGCGCACGGCCGCGGCGGACGGCGCGACCGCGGCCGGCGGGTCCGGGTCGGGGGCGCGGCTGACGGAGCTGCCGGCGGCGGAGCGGGCCGAGGCGCTGGTGAAGCTGGTACGTACGCACGCCGCCGCGGTGCTCGGCCACGGCTCGGCCACCTCCGTGCCGCGCGACGCCGCGTTCAAGACCATCGGTTTCGACTCGCTGGCCGCCGTGGAGCTGCGCAACCGGCTGAACGCCGCGACCGGCCTGCGGCTGCCGGCCACCGCCGTCTTCGACAACCCGACCGCGGAGGCCCTCGCCGAGCTGCTCGACGGCGAACTGCCGGGCGCCTCGGCCGCGGCGGATCAGGCGCACGCCGGGGCGGGGAGCCTCGGCGAGCTGGAGGACATGCTGGCCGCGGGCACGCTCGACGAGCAGGAGCAGGCGAGGCTCGCCAAGCGGCTGAAGGCCCTGCTGTGGCAGCTGGAGGACGTGCGTCCGGCCGCGGCGGCCGAGGAGAGCGGCCCCACGGCCGCCGAGCCCGGCGGCGCACTGGACGTGGCGAGCGACGAGGAGATGTTCGCGATGATCGACCGGGAGCTGGGCCGGGACTGAACTCCCGCGCCCGGCCGGGCCGGTGGACCGCATCGGACAAACAGCCGCCGGCCCGCGACGGGAGTACGCGGGCCGGCGGAGCGGGAGCCGGGGCGGCGGACCGGCTGAAGCGCGGAGAGGGTCAGGGGCCCGGCGCGGGCGAGGCCGGGTCGCGGACGTCGACCGCCTCGTGCACGGTCTGCTCCTGCGCAACCGGCTCCTCGGCGGACCGGTCGGCGACGGCCGTCTCCCCGCCGGTCTCCCCGGCGCCGGTCTCCCCGGCGTCCGCCGTCTCGGGGGCCGCTTCCGGTGCGTACGCCTCCAGGAAGTCCTTCAGCTCGGACAGCACGTCGGCCGCCTCCGCCCCGTCGATCACCCGGTGGTCGAAGGCGAGGCACAGGCGCATCACCGGCGCCACGACGACGGCGCCGTCCCTGACGACCGGACGGTCCACGATCCGCCCGAGGCCCAGGGTGACGGTCGTGCCGCCGACCGAATGGAAGCCGTCCACCGCGCGGTGGCCCAGCGAGGTGACGGCGACGGTGCCCCTCAGCTCCGGGCGGCTCGCGAACGACCGCGTCGCCAGCCGGAACAGGGCGCGGCCCACGGGCACGGGCAGCCGGTGCAGCTTGCGGACCGCCTCGAACTCCGGCATCGACGCGGGGTCTCCGTCGCGCAGCCGGTCCACGTGCTTCTGCACGTCATCCAGGCTCGCCTGTTCCAGCCCCGGCACGACGGACGAGAGCACCACGCGACGTCCGCCCAGAGTCTTGTCCAGCGTCACCTTGCCGCCGACGGTCGCGTAGCGCGCGACCTTGGGACGAAGCCGGCCGCGGATGGCCGCGTTGGCCTCGGGGTGCCGGGCCAGCACGCTGCCGGACGCCCGGAGGACGTACGAGACGACCGAGTACCGGCGGCCGTCGCGCCGGGCCTCCGCCCGGTGCTCCTGCACCCGGCTCATGTCCACCTCGGTGTCGAGGAAGACCGGCGCCGCGGCCCGTATCTCGTCGCAGTGGTAGAGCGTGTGGCGGCGCTCGGCGGGGAAGCGGGTGACGCTCACGCCGCGACCGCCGCCTTGTGGATGCCGTTGAGGCTGCCGGCCTCCAGCAGGTCGGGCAGCGACACGCTGCGGCCGGTGCGGCGCTCCAGCGCCGCCGTCAGCCAGAGCAGGTGCACCGAGTCCCAGCCGGCGATCTCGTCCAGAGGCCGGTCGGCGTCCTCGACGGACACCGGCAGCCCCAGTTCGTCCCGGATCAGCACCACAAGATCGTCGATGGTCGTCATGAAGCCGTCACTGCCTTTCGGAGGGTGGGTCAACGGGGCGTCGTCGCGGCCGTGGCCGAGAACGCCCGGACGTCGCGCATGAGGGCGGTGGCGACGGCCCGCTCCGCACCTTCGAGGTAGAAGTGGCCGCCGGGGAACCGCTCGATACGGAAGGCGCCGGAGGTCAGCGGCTCCCAGGCCGCCGCCTCGTGCTCGGTCACCCGCGGGTCCGCGGTGCCGGTGAAGACGCTGACCGGGCAGCGCAGCACGAAGCTCCGGTCGTAGCCGTACGTCTCCACCGCGGTGTAGTCGGCCCGCAGTGCCGGCAGGATCATCGCCCGCATGTCCGGGTCGGCCAGGATCTGCGGATCGGTGCCGCTCAGCGCGGTGATCTCGGCGATGAGCCCGTCGTCGTCGCGCTGGTGCACGGTCTCGACGCGCGGCGTCGCCGGCGAGTGCCGGCCCGAGGCGACCAGGCCGATGGGCGGGTTCGTGCCGCCCCGCTCCAGCCGGGCGGCGGTCTCGAAGCCGACGACCGCGCCCATGCTGTGCCCGAAGAGGACCAGCGGCAGGTCGGTCAGCGGCTCCAGCACGGACGCCAGCCGGTCCGCGAGGGTGTGGATGTCGCGCAGCGGCTGCTCCTGGCGGCGGTCCTGCCGGCCCGGGTACTGCACGGCCACGATCTCGACCGAAGGCGGCAGTTCCCGCTGCAGCGGGAAGAACGTGCTTGCCGCGCCGCCCGCGTGGGGCAGGCAGACAAGCCGGACGTCCGCCTGCGGGGCCGCGCCGAAGCGGCGCAGCCACGTGTCGTCGAACGGGGTCTGTATGGGCACCGTGGCCATGCCTTCCCGCGCTCTCCCGGGTGCGAGCGGGCGGCACACGGTGGAAAGCGCACCTTGAGCACTCCGACTCGTTTGTCATCGCCGACGCTACCGGGGGCGGTTGAGGTCCGACAAAGAGCAGCTAAAGGGAGCGCCGGCGCGGGGGAGTGGACGCGCACCCGTACGGGAAGCCTGTCAGGTCGGCAGGCTCTTCAGCCGCTTGCCTATGTCGGCGCGCTGGGAGATGCCGAGCTTCTGGTAGATGCGGGTGAGGTGCTGCTCGACGGTGCTCACGGTGATGTGCAGCTTGCCGGCGACCTGACGGTTGGTCAGCCCCTTCGCCACCAGCGCGGCGACCCGGTGTTCCGCCCGGGTCAGCAGCTTCTGGCCGCCCGGCGCGTCCGGCGCGGACCTCCCCGTCCGCTCCGGCGCCGGCGCCGGAGCCCGCGCCGCCTGGTCGGGCAGGCAGTGCCGGGCGATGTGCGCGGCCGCCGCCTGCGCCCGTGCGGCCCAGGACCCGTGACCGAGCCCGTGCAGCACCACGGCGAGTTCGTGCAGCGTACGCGCCTGCTCCAGTCGGTCGCCGGTGGCGAGGAGTTCGTCTATGGCCCGGAACAGCAGACCCGGACGTTTGTGCGGCGGCGCCAGCTGCGCCTGCAGTCGCAGCATCATGGCGTGATCGCGGCCGCCGTGGCCCGGGGCACGCTCGATGTGCTCGGCGAGCGTGCGGGCAGACATTTTCTTGTCACCCAGGTGCAGCCAGGCCTGGGCCACGTAGAGCCGCCAGGGCACCAGCGTGGGGTGGTCGACGAGGGCGCGTTCGGCGACCTTCCCGATGCGCAGGAAATCGGAGAGCGCCGAGTGCGGCCGGTTCGTGGCGAGGTGGAAGCAGCCGCGGATACACAGGTAGCTGAGCCAGTAGACGCTCTTCTCCCACGCCGGCGGAATCGGCTTGGCGAAGACCCGCGCCACCTCGTCGTAACGCCCCGTCTCCATGTACAGGGCGGCGAGCACGGTCTCCGCCGCACACGCGTAGCCCGTGCTGCGCTCGGTGATGACGCTCTCCACGAGCCGGATGCACTCCGTGCTCGCCGCGATCTTCCCCTGCCGCAGCCCGACCATGGCCTGCTGCAGCGAGAAGATGGCCTGCCAGCCCGGTGCATCGCGGCTCGCCGACTCCTTGACCAGCCACTCGCACCACTGCCAGGCGGCCTCCAGCCGGTCGGCGATGATCAGCGCCTTGATGGCGCAGGTCAGCGACCAGACGGTGGAATCGGAGAGCGTCGAGACCTCCAGCAGGTTCTCGGCCGCGGCGGCCCAGTCCGCCCGTTCGCCGGACAGGAACGACCCCTCGAAGGTCTGGAACAGGGACGTCGCCGTCGCGTGCGGGTTCTGCGCGCCCGCCTCGTCGGGGCGCGGAAGCCCCGCCGCCGGCCCGTCGTCCCCGTGCTCGCCCGAGTGACGGCTGTACCAGGCCCACAGCCACGCGATGCTCGGGTGGTCGCCGGCACGGACGTCGGCGGCGCTCCACTCGGTGCCCTGCCGCTGCAGAACGTCGAACGCCTCCTGGACCTTGCCGTAGCTGAAGAGTAGATCCGCGAGCCCGTCGTACGCCGTGCTGGGCATTTTGTCCGCATGGAACGCGCTGAGCAACGCGGTCAGGTGCCGGATTTCGGTGGCGGCCGGGCTGATGCGCTGGGTGACGAGCGCCAGCCGCAGGTATATCTCGATGCGATCCGGGCCGGTCGGGCTGTTTTCCAGTGCCAGTTCGAGATACCTGACGGCCAGCCGGATGTTTTCCTGCCCTATGGCCGTCTCCGCGGCGTCCCGCAGCGCGGACCGCTGCCACGGTTCCGCCGCGTGACGGGCGGCGAGCAGATGGCACGCCACTTCCGTGGTGGGACTGCCCGCATTGTTCTGGACGATGGCCGCACGCCGGTGCAGTTCGTTGCGCTGCAGGGTGCCGAGATCCGCAAGAATTTCCCGGGGAGCGCTCCCGTGCCGGAAAGCCGTACCGTCGAGTACACCCGCGACCCGCAGGGCCTCCAACTGCTGGTCCAGCACGGCGGGGGAAATGCGGGTCATACCCGACAGCAGCTCTGCCGACGCGGATTCCCCCAGGACGGAGATCAGCCGCCCCAGCTCCACGGCGGTGGCGCCGCTGCGGTAGAGGCAGGACACTACGGCACGCCCGTACATCCCCAGCTCCGCCGACGACTCCGTGCCGGTGGGCCGCGCCTCCATGTCCTCCTCGCGCAGGTCCTCCAGGAGCGCGCGCAGCAGGAGCGGGCTGCCGCCGCTGAGCTGGTGCAGCAGCTCGATCCACTGCTCGTGGGGGCGGTTGACGCGCGTGGCGACCGCCGCCCGCACCCCCCGCTCGTCCAGCGGGCGCAGGTGGATGCGCTGGGCGTTGGGCCGCCGCAGCAGCTCCGTCTTCACCGGCTGGTCGCGATGGTGCAGATGCGGGCAGTGGGAGAGCAGGACGAGGGTGCGCCGGCTGCGGTGCCAGCTGACCGCCTGGAGCAGGAAGTCCAGCTCGGACCAGGGGATGTCCTGCACGTCGTCGACGCTGATCACCACCGCGCCGTTCTCCGCGACGTGCGGCAGCGCGGAGCTGAACTGCAGCGCGGGCGTGGCCCCGGGCGGGCCCTCGCCGGGCGGCGGGGCCGGCATCTGCGCGACGAGCTGCTGGAAGAGGGAGATGGGCGGGCGCGCCGCCGCGCTTCTGCCCTGGGCGCTGAGGACCGTCGCGCCCATGTCGGCCGCGTGCTCGGTGACGGCGTGCAGGAGCGCGCTCTTGCCGCAGCCCACGCCGCCTTCGATCAGAATTGTGCGCGACATTCCGTGGAGGCAGCGAGAAAAAGCAGACCGCAGTGCCTCGAATTCGGCCGCACGGATGACGAAAGCCATACCGGATTACTCACCTCCCGTTGGTGCAGTCCACTCATCGTGTGCAGGAATGCACCTGAGCAAGTCCAGGTTGCACGGCACGCAGGGGAAGTGCCGTACCGCATATTCGTTTAGTAGTTTCACAGGTTGGGTTTGGTTGTGCAAGGCCGGGTTTTCTCAGGTGCTGAGATAATGCCTGGGTCCGTTTTGCATCATTCATCCTGGCCCTGTTGTGTGCTGCGGAGTATACATCCCCTGTGACAATCGCATCTGTCTACGACCGCTGTCTCCCGCTCGCGGGGTCAGGCGCGGGCGTACCGGACAGTGTGCGAGCCGTTGCGGTGCGCCCGCCGCCACCCCTCGGGGGGCGCGGTCCCGCCGGACGGGGGCGGCGCAGCGAGATTTTGGCGGGACTTTGGCGCCGCGCAACACCCTGCCGGGATGGTTGCTGCCCTTGCCTGGCTGCTGCGCGCGCTGCAGGAAGCCTTCGTCGCCCTCGGCCGGGTGTGGTTGTTCATCCCGCTGCCGCCCCCCGACATGCCGCCGCCTCCCGAAGGCCCCGCGCCGGGGCACCCCGAGCGGCTCTGCCCCGACACGCCGCTGACCGCGCAGGAGGAGGCCCTGCGGCGGCAGTTGGACGACATCGCCCTCCCCGACGCCATCGGCGAGGAGGAGGGCAACGGCACGTGGAGCGGGCCGCCCCGGCCGGAGGGGGGATCCGGCCGGGGCTGATCAGGGGCGGATACGGAGGGCGGTCGCCTCGCGGCGAAAGGCTCCGTGGGGCTTCAGCCGAACGATCTTCCCCACGGGCGGGAGGTGAGGCCCGGGGACTCTGTTCCCTCCGTACCCACACTCCTGTCAACGGGAGGGATCCTCCGGTTGTTCCGCGCTCCCGCGCCGGGCGGTGTGAAGCGCGACACAGCGCGGCGGCGGCGCCCGTGGCGTCACTCCAGCCAGCGGCCGTCACGCATCAGGTCGCGACCGCGCAGCTCGTTCACCTCGCGCCAGGCCTGGATCCGCCGCGGGGTGATACGGAACCAGCGGTACCGGGTGGCCAGGCCGCGCGGGTCGAAGCCGGAGCGCGCGGCGAACCGGTCGCCGTGCTCCGCGGGCAGCGCGTCCAGCTTGAAGGCCTCGACCGCGCCGTCGATCACCGTGACGTCCCGCGTCCGCCCCAGCGCCAGCCGCGCGGCGCCGGTGGCGGCCAGGTTCCTGCCGGTCGGGCTCTCCGCCGGGGTGGCCACCCACAGCGCGGTGCCGTCCCACCAGAACGACAGCGGTACGAGGTAGGGCGTGCCGTCCGGCGCGGAGCTGGCCACCCAGACGTCGACGTCGTGGGCGAGCCGGTGCTCGGTGTCCCGGCGGCGCCGGGCACGGGGACGGGGTCCGGCGGGGCTCTGCTCCGCGGCGGGGGTGCCGCCGTCGGTGTCCGGGAGTGCGGTCATGGTCGCTCCAATCGTCGTGCGGCCCGTCGAGGGCGCTGTCGGCCGTGTCAGCGCGTCCGTGCGCGTCCGCGCCGGTCCGGCCGCCGTCGCACCACAGCCTCGTCCCGCCCGGCCCCGTGCCGCCTCCGTGCCGACCACGGATTGCACCGCGGATAATGAGGTGGTGTCCGCGCCGCCCGTATCCGCCCGCGAAGCCGAAGTGCTCGCGCTCCTCGGCGAGCACCTGAGCAACGCGGAGATCGCCGGGCGCCTCTTCATCTCCGTACGCACCGTCGAATCCCACGTCTCCTCGCTGCTGCGCAAACTGCTCCTGCCCGACCGGCGCGGCCTCGCCCGGCTCGCCGCCGCGTCCGCCCGCACCGGTCAGGCGACCGGCCCGGCGCCGGCGCTGCCCGCGCCGCTGACGGCGTTCGTCGGCCGGACGCGCGAGCGCGCCGAGCTGGCCGCGGCGGTACGGGCCCACCGGCAGGTGACCGCGGTCGGCCCCGGCGGGGTGGGCAAGACGCGGCTCGCGCTGGCGGTGGCCGGCGACACGGTCGGCGAGTTTCCCGACGGGGTGTGGTTCGCCGACCTGGTCCCGGTCACCGACCCCGCGCGGGTGGGTGCCGCCGTCGCCGCCGCCGTGGGCGCCGGCGAGCAGCCCGGACGCGACGTGGACGACGCCGTGCCGGCCGCCTTCGCGGACCACGACGCGCTCCTCGTACTCGACAACTGCGAGCACGTGCGCGACGGAGTGGCGCCGTTCCTGGAGCGGCTACTCGCGGCCTGCCCGCGGCTGCGGGTGCTTGCGACGAGCCGGGCCCGGCTCATGGTGCCCTTCGAACGCGCCTTCCCGGTGCCGCCGCTGTCGCGCGACGGCGGCGACGAGTCGGACGCCGTGGCCCTGTTCATGGACCGCGCCGCGGCGGTCGGCTTCCCGCCGGGACCGGGGGCGAGCGAGGGCGTCGTGGCCGTCTGCGAACGGCTCGACGGCATGGCGCTGGCGATCGAACTGGCGGCGGCGCGCTGGTCCACACTCGGCCTGGACGGGCTGGCCGCCGGCCTCGGCGACCAGCTCCAGATCCTCAGCGGCGGCGCCCGCGCCGACGACCGCCACCGCTCGGTGCGTGCGGTGCTGGACTGGAGCCACGACCTGCTGCAGCCGCGGGACCAGGCGCTGCTGCGGCGGGTGTCGGTCTTCGTCGCGCCGTTCACCGCGGCCGCGGCCGCCGAGGTCGCCGGCTTCGCCCCGGAGGACGTCTCCGCCGTCGCGGACGGCCTCGGCCGGCTCGCCGAGCAGAGCCTCCTCGCCGTCACCCCCGCCGCGACCGGCACCCGTTACCAGGCGCTGGAGACCATCCGCCAGTACGGCGCGGAGCGCCTCGCCGCCGCCGGTGAGCTGACCGACGTACGGGCCCGCCACCTCGGCTGGTGCACGGCCGCCGGCGCCGCGCTGGCCGACGCCGGCGGCCCTGACTGGCGCGCCCGGTTCGACGACTTCGCCGAGGACATGCGCGTCGCGCTCGGCTGGGCCGCCGAGCAGCCGGAGCGGCGCGCGGCAGCCCACCGGCTCGCCCGGTCGCTGGCCGGGCTGGCCCTCACCCGCAACCTGCTCGGCGAGGCCCAGCAGCGGTACGAGCAGGTCGCCGCCCTCGCCGACGCCGAGGAGGCCGCCGGCGAGGCGCTGCGGCACGCCGCGGCGGTCGCCGGTCTGCGGCGGCTCGGCGACGACATGTACCGCCTGCACCGCGCCGCCGCCGACGCCGCCCACCGGGCCGGCGACAACGGCGGCGCCGTCGGCGGCCTCGCCGAGGCCGACACCGTCGCCGCCCGCTTCTCCACCTCCTTCACCCGCCTCCCCACCGCCGCCGAGGTCACGGCCGTGCTCGCCCGGGCCCGCGAACTGGCCGGCGACGACCCGCGCGCCACGGCCGCGGTGGCGCTGGCCGACGCGGCGGTGGTCACCGACGCGTACGGCGCGGTGCAGGGAGACGCGGACAACGAGGCGCCGAGGACGATCGAGCGCGTCGAACGCGCCGTCGAACTGGCCCGGCGCGCACCCGACCCGGTGACCGAATCCGCCGCCCTCGACGCGCTGTCCGGCGCCCTCAGCTGGGCCGGCGACGCGTTCGCCGCCGCCGCCGCGACCCGCCGCCGGACCGAACTCCTGGCGCACCTGCCGCCCACCCCCGCCGTCACCCACGAGCGGATGGACGCCCTCGCCATGGCTGCCGGCACCGCGGTCGGCGCCGGCGAACTGGACCGGGCCCGCCGCCAGGGCCGGCAGCTCGCCGACCACCCGCTGCTCGCCGAGGCCGGCCACCACGCCACCGCGTGGCTGCTCGTCGCGGACGGCCTCGCCGGCCGCGCCGACGAGACCCTCGCCCACGCCGTGCGGTTCCGCGACTCCTTCGAGCAGAGCGGCGGGCAGCAGTCGCTGTCCCTCGGCGCCGCGGCCGCGTCGGTGGCGATGATCCACGGGCTGCGCGGCGACGACGACGCCCGGGCGGACTGGCTCGCCGTCGTCGGCCGGGCGGACACGACGGCCGAGCACCGGCACGGCTACGGCGCGGTCTTCGACGCCACCGTCCTGCTCCACCGCGGCGACGCGCGGGCGGCGCTGGAGCGGGTCGCGCCCGGTCCGGACGAGGTGTGGAAGTGGGTGTGCTGGGTCTGGCTGCACTGGTACGTCGCGCTGCGCGCGGTGGTGGCGGTGCTCGCCGGCCACCCGGCCGCCCGGGAGCGGATCGCCGCCGCCCGCGCCGTCGTCGCCGGGAACCCGGCCGCCGTCGCCCAGGTGGACCGCGCCGAGGCTCTGTGCGACGGCGACCCGTCGCGGCTGCCGGCCATCGCGGCCGCGTTCGGCGCGGCGGGCAGCCCGTACCAGCAGGCGCGTACGGTGCTCCTCGCCCTCGGCGAGCACGTCGTCGCGGCCGACGCCGCGCTCACCGTCCTCGGCCTGACGCCCGAGGCCGCCGGACGGCCGCCGCGCGCATAGCCGGGGCGCGGCGAGCGCGACGGTCCCCGGGAGGTTGCCCCCGCAGCGCCCGGCCCCGCTGTGCGAGCCGCCGCTCCCGTCAGCTGACCGCCTGCTTCACCAGCGCGGCGATCCGCGCCTCCACCTCCTCCGTCACCTCGGTCAGGGCGAACCCCGCCGGCCACATCGTGCCCTCGTCCAGGTTCGCCAGGTCGCTGAACCCGAGCGTCGCGTAGCGCGCGTTGAACTTCCCCGCGCTCTGGAAGAAGCAGACCACCTTGCCGTCCCGGGCGTACGCGGGCATGCCGTACCAGGTCTTCGGGGCCAGCTCCGGAGCCGTGGCCGTGACCACCGCGTGGACGCGCTCGGCCATGACCCGGTCCGAGTCCTGCATCTCCGCGATCTTCGCGAGTACGTCACGCAGCGCCTCCGCCGCCTTGTCCGCCCGCGAACCGCGGCGCGCCGCCTTCTTCTGCTCCCGGGCGTACTCCTTCATCGCGGCCCGCTCCTCGGCCGAGAACCCCTCGTACGCGCCGGTCTCGCTGCTCCCCATGACCACTCCTGCCCTTCCTGCCCTCTCGGTCCGACCGCCCGGTCCTCCGCCGGGCCCGGTCGCCGTGATCACAGACTCGCCCGCGGGGTTGCGGAACGCCTCCGTGCCGACCACGGAAACCACCACGGACGCACGTCTCCGCGATGGGCGCACCAACCGGATTGGGCTGGACGGGGGGCAGTTGGGTGTGTCTGTCCGCAATGCGGCAATGGCGCCACCGGCTTCTCCTACGGTTCTCACGTCCCTCCCCGCTCTGGTGCGCTGCACCGCGAAAGGAGATCCCCGATGTCGATCCGAAAGGCCGCTGCCGGAATGGTGGCAACCGCCGCCCTGACCCTGGGCGCGCTCACCGCGACGCCCTCGCTCGCCGCCGCCGATTCCGAGGGGCGGAAGGCGGAGGCGGCGCCGGTCGCCGACGCCCAGCGCGCCTACCCGTACCGGGGCAAGGTGCTCGGCAACAGCAGCGTCTACAAGCGGGCCGAGCCGACGACGCGCAGCGACATCCTCGGCTGGGTGAAATCGGGATCGATCGTCCGCATCCAGTGCAAGGTGATCGGACAGAACGTGCTGGGCAACAACCGGTGGTACCGCGTTCCGGTGCGCGGTGGCGGCCACGGCTACATGTCCGCCCGCTACGTGGTGAACCTGGACCAGATTCCCTTCTGCCGTCGGTGACCCCGCCGCGGCCCACCCCCGCCGCCGCGCCCGGCCGGTTCCACCGGCCGGGCGTTCGCGTGGGGCGCGGCGGCCCCTCAGGCCGGACCGTCCCCGCCCGCGCCCTGCCCGGGAGAGCGGGGGACACGGCGGGGGTGCGCTCGGCGGTGGCGGAGCGTGCGCAGGTACGAGCGGGCCGTGGTGCCGCCGGCGCGCGCCCTGCACAGCAGCCGGGTGCTGCGGCGCCGGCGGAAGACGTCGTAGTCGTCGCGGGTCAGCTCGGCCAGCACCGTACGGCCCAGCTCCAGATACTGCCGCGGCAGTTCCTGGCCGGACGGGTGGACCTGGCGGTGCCAGCCTTCCGCCAGCCGGAAGAAGCGCCGGACGCGGTCGGCCTCGAAGCGGACGACCCTCTTCAGCGGCGCGGTCATGCGCCGCCGGGCGGCCGCGGCGACGAGGTCGTCGCGGCTCAGCCCGTGCCGCCTGAGATCGGCGAGGGGTAGGTAGACGCGGCCGAGTGCCGCGTCCTCCGCGATGTCGTGGAGGAAGTCCAGCACGTGGACGCCGTAGCCCAGGGCGATCGCCTTCACCGTGGCCTCCTCGTCCACGGGCTCGAGGAGCGTGTTGACCCAGATGCTCATGTCCCCGCTGACGGAGCGCATGTACAGCTCCAGGTCCTCGAACGTCGGGTACGAGGAGGTGTCCAGGTCCGTGCGCAGCGTGCGCAGAAAGCGCCGGATGCCCTCCGGGTCCATGTCCCAGGCACGGACCGTGTGGGCCAGCGCCCGGCAGATCTGCACCGCCTCCGCGGTCACCGGCCCGGCGCCGGTGCCGGCGGTCGTGGCGGCACCGGTGTCGATGCGGCGCAGCGTCTCGTGCCGGAGCGCGTCGAACCGCTCCCCGCGGTCGCGGAGGCTCTGCTCGGTGGTGCCGAGCACGTCGTCCGCGTACCCGCAGAACGCGAGCATCGCGTCGTAGTGCGGGCGCTTGCCGGGCGGGAGGAGGAAGCGGGCCACGGGAAAGGCCGCGGAGTTGTGGCGCCGCAGGTACCGCCCGCAGGCCGCGTACGCGGCCTCGGCGTGCGTGCCGCGCAGCCCCGCGGCGGTCAGCTCATGGGCGAACATGCCGCACCCCCGCTTCCGCCGAGGCCCTGCCGGCCGCGTGCGGGGGCGTGTCGGTGAATTCCACCAGGGGCACCTCCGAAGGTTCCCGCCGGGGACAGGGACAGAGCCCGGGCGGAGTGCGGGGGACGGTGTGTCGATCGGGGCGATGGGCGCACCGCTGGACCACCCGATGATTGCCTTTGGCATCCGAACGAACACTGAAAGTGAGGGTGTGTGCGCTAAAGCGCCCCCGCGGCACCCCCGCGCCCCTGACTGCGCCGCCGCCGGGATCCGCGGCCCTCGCTGCCCGCCGTCCGTCCGGCGGAGCCGGTTCACCCGTACGGGCCACCTCCGCCGGAAGCCGTACGGCCGCCCGCGCATCGACTCTGAGCTGCGCCGACACGCGCCGTCCACCGGCCGGCCGAGGCGGGGCGTGGACGTGCACCGCGCCGGATTCCCCGCTTTCCTCGAACCAGCAGCAAGCCCCGCGCCGATACGCCCGGACGGCGTGCCCGGCACCGCTCCTGGAGGCCCCATGCCCTGCATACCCACCGCGGCCGCAGTCGCGGCCGCGCCCGCCGAGCCGGGGTGAAGCCCTCCGTGCGGCATCCGCCGGGCTTGACCCCCCTCCGTGGGCAGAGAGCGCCGACGCCGGTGGGTGCCGCACGGAGTCCTCGGCCAATGCGGTGACGCGCGCCGTGGCGCGGCCGGGCAAAGAGCGTGAACGCGGCATGCGAAAAGTAGGTTATGTAACTAATCAACCACTATGCGCATGCGAGCGATGGGGCCATGAAGAAACTCACGAAATTCCTTGACCTGCCGCTGGTGCAGCGGTTCCTGGGCAACCGCTGGGCGATCGGAGCGGCGTGCGCCGTCATGGTGGCCTCGGGGGTGGTGGCCGCCATGGTCACGACCGGCGGACCCGACCCGGCCAGCGACGCCAAGCCGTCCGTACGGGACGAGGCCGCGCAGGACGCCCAGCCCGGGAAGCAGCCGCAGGAGAAGAAGGCCGCCGCCCAGCGGCAGGCGCAGGAGTCGGCGAAGGACGGCGGACGGCCGCCGGCCGGCTCCGGCGGCGAGCACCACCCGCCGCGCCGGCCCGCCGCCGGCCACCACCGGCTCGGCACGTCGTTCGACGACGGCACGCACTTCGTCGGCGGCGCGATCGCCCCCGGCACGTACACGACGCAGGGCTCGAACGGCGACCCCGCCGGCTGCGAGTGGGCGCGCCTGGCCGACAACGGCGGCGAGCTGGTCCCCATCATCAGCGGCTCCAGCCGCGGCCCGGCGCACATCACGGTGCACGACGGCGAGTACGTCCGGAACAGCGGCTGCCAGACCTGGAACCGCAGCGACCCCGCCGGCCCGCACCGCGGCAAGTAGCCGCGGCCCGCGCGGCCCTGCCCGGCGCCCGCTGCCTCCGCGTCACCCGGACGCCACGCGCGTACGCCGCGACTGCCGGCGGCCTCGCGGCCAGTGTGGAGGCGTACGTGCACCGCGCGTGGAGCGGAGGCGGGAAGTGGTGACGATGCGGACGGTGGCGCGAGCGGCGAGAAGGGCGAAGGCGGTGGCCCGGCGCCGCGCCTGGGCGGCGCTGACCGCCGCACCCGTGACGGCCGCGCTGCTGGCGACGGCCGGCGCGGCCGGTCCCGGCCCGGGCGCGACCGCACAGGACGACGGCCCCGACGTCGTCGCACGCGAGGCGTACTTCCTGCCGCCGGAGGACGCCGAGCCGGGTGACGGGCTGACGTACGACACGGCGCTGGTGCCCGCCGGTGCGGGCATCGCCGTCGTGGAGGTGGCCCGGCACGGCGGGACCACCGTCCGGCTCGGCCTCACCGGCCTGCCGCCCGACCGCACCTACGGGGCACACGTCCACACCGCGCCGTGCGGCCCCGATCCGGAAGCCGCGGGGCCGCACTACCAGAACCGGCCCGACCCCGTGCAGCCGTCCGTCGACCCGGAGTATGCCAACCCCGAGAACGAGGTGTGGCTGGACTTCACCACCGACCGCCGCGGCAGCGCCCACGTCACGGCGCGGCAGGACTGGCGGTTCCGGGCCGGCGCGGCGCGGTCGGTCGTCGTCCACGAGCACGCCACGATGACGCACCCGGGCGCGGCCGGCACGGCGGGCGCGCGAGTGGCGTGCCTGTCGGTGCCGTTCGCGTAGCGGGAGGGTGGTCAGGGTTGACCGGTCGCACCCGCTCGTCGACGCGCCGCGCGGCGACCGCGGTGGCGCTCGCGCTCCTCGGCGCCGCCGGGGTGGTGGTCTGGCTCCTCGCGCTCCCCCCGAACCTCGTCCCCGACGCCCTGCGCGACCACGTGCCGCAGGACACCGCCGACGACGCCAGGCCCCCGCCGGTCCCGGCGGAGCGGCAGACCTCCGGGTTCCATGTGCCCTACCGCGCACCGGCATCCGGACTGCGGCACAGCTCCGGCTTCGCCATCGGCGGCTCGGCGGACGTCCCCTCCCTCGGCGACCTGATGTACCGGCGCCGGATGGCCGCGACGTACCCGGTCGCCGCCGACCTGCGGGGCCCCGGCACGTTCGAGACCGTGCCCGGCCGCGACCCGGCCCCGGGCGACGGCCGGGTGGTGCGCTACCGCGTCGACGTCGAGGACGACGTGCCCCTGGACGGCCGGATGTTCACCCGGGCCGTACAGGACACCCTCAACGACGAACGGGGCTGGGGCGCCGACGGGACGCGGACCTTCGAGCGCGTCTCGACCGGTCCCGCCGACTTCGCGGTCACCCTCGCCAGCCCCGGCACCACCGGGGACTGGTGCGCCCTGTCGGGCTTCGACACCACCATCGACAACGTCTCGTGCGACTCGGGCATGACTGAACGCGTGCTCATCAACGCCTTCCGGTGGGCCCAGGGCTCCACCACCTACGGCGACGACATCCGCGGCTACCGCCGGATGCTCATCAACCACGAGGTGGGCCACCGCCTGGGGCACATGCACGACCACTGCGCACGAGACGGGGCGCGCGCGCCCGTCATGATGCAGCAGACGCTCTCCCTCAGCTCCGGCGGGGCGACCTGCGAGACGAATCCGTGGCCGTACCCCGACAGAGGCTGACCGGCCACACGCCGCGACCGCGACCCCCCCACCCGTTCGGCGCACCCCCGGCCGCAGCACGGGCAACGACCTCACGCGGGCTCACCACAGGCGGTTCCCCGGTACGACCCGGCGACGGACAGCCGCACCGGACGGTCCGGGCGACCTCGTCCGAGATGCGACGTGCCTCCGCCTGCTCCCATCCTGAGAGCAGGCGGACATCTCGTCGAACACGAACGTGGAGGACTCCCGCATGGCTCTCCCGCCGGCACAGCGAACAGCGACCGCCGCCGCCCCCACGGCCTGCACCCCGCGGACTGCCGCGACGCCCGGCCCGGAAGGCGCCGCCTGACGCGGGGGAGACACCCATGACGACGACAGACCTGGAAAGCGCGCTGGCCCCCACCGAGTTCCTGGACTCCGACGCCCCCGAGGTCCGCGACTTCGTGCGCCGCACACTGCCGCGGGACGGCCTCGACAGCAGGAACACGGCCGTACGCCTCTACTATGCGGTGCGCGACGGCATCGACTACGAGGCTTACGGCGCGGACCTGTCCCGCACCGGCGTCACCGCCGCGCAGACGGCCCGTACCGGCAAAGGCACCTGCCTCCACAAGTCCGTGCTCTACGCCGCCGCCCTGCGCGCCGCCGGCGTCCCCGCGCGGCTCGTGCTCACCGACGTACGTAACCACCTGCCGTCGCCGGCGCTGCGCCGGCTCGCCGGCGGGGACACCTTCCGGTACCACGCCTTCACCACCGTCCACCTCGACGGCGGCTGGGTGCGCGCGGCCCCCGTCTTCCACCGGCTGCTGTGCCGCCTGCACGGCATGCGCCCCCTCGGCTTCGACGGCACCGCCGACAGCGTCCACCACCCCTACGACGGCGGCGCGCGACACCTGGAAGTCGTCCGCGAGCACGGCGAGTTCGACGACCTGCCCTACGAGCGGGTGATCGACGGCATACGCGGCGCGCACCCCGGCATCTTCGCCGGCCCCGACAGCACCCGGCTGGTCGCCGGCTCGCTGCACGCCGACGCCGCCGCGCGGGACGGCCGAGACCTCGTGCCCCGGGAGGAACAGCATGCCCCTCCCCGCTGACACGACCGGCAGGAACGCCGCCGACCAGCGCTTCGGCGACGCGCTGACGGTGGCGGAACTGCCGGTGGTCACGGAGATCAGGCGATCCGGGTCGGACGGCGAAGACCTGCTCCGGGGACGTACCGCCGCCGAACTGGCCCGCCGCTACGAGGAACTGGGCGCCCCCGCGGTGTCCGTGGTCACCGGCTCCTGGCTCGGCGGCACCCCCCGCCTCCTCCACGACGTGGTCGCGGCGACCTCGCTGCCCGTCCTCGTCAAGGACTTCTTCACCAGGGAGAAGCAGATCAGGCAGGCCGCCGAGGCCGGCGCGGCGGCCGTACTGCTCACCCCCGCGCTCCTGCCGAACCGGCTGATGCCGACGCAGATCGACGCCTGCCTGGACAACGGCGTCACGCCGTTCGTCGAGATCACCTCCGCCGCCGAGCTGACCGCGCTCACCCGCGCCGAGGCGTGCGTCGTCGCGGTGCACAACGACGACACCCGCCGCCGCGGGAGCGACGACCCGGACCAGGGGCGCGGCCACGACCTGCTGCCCCGCGTCCGGGCCGCCGGCGCGGGCCTCCCCGTCAGCACCGGCGGCGTCGGCACCCCCGAGGACGCCGCCCGCCTCCTGGCGGCCGGCTACCGCGGCCTGCTCGTCGGGACGGGGCTGCTCCGCGCGGAGGACCCGGACGCCTGGTTCGGGGCACTGCGCGCCCTGCTCCCCGACGCCGAGCCGGCGCAGGACACTCAGGCGGGCAGCCCGGTGTCCACGACGACGGCGATCTCGACGAGCTGACCGGGGAAGGCCAGCTCGGTGACGCCGACGACGGTGCTGACGGGGCGGTGGGCACCGAAGTAGGCCAGGTTGCCCGCCGAGACGGCCTCGGCGTTGCGCTGCAGCTGCACCGCGTAGACCGTCTGCGAGACGATCTGGTTGCGGGTGGCGCCGTAGTGGTCCAGGACCTTGTCGAGGTTGGCGTACGTCAGCTCCAGCTGCGCGGCGCAGTCGTCCGCGTACGCGAACTCGCCCGCCTCGTCGAAGGCGACCTGCCCGGAGACGTGGATCAGATCGCCGGACCTGATCGCCTGGGCGTAGCCGAACTCGCGCTCGGGTGCCACGCCGTGGTTGAAGGCGTCGATGGTGGCCATGCTGAGGGTCCTTCCCTTTGCTCTCTTGCGGTTACTCGGAAACTGTAAGAGAGTGTGGGTTGACCTGGAAGAACGCACTTTTCGGTGACTGAGGAACCAGATGGTGACCAAGCAGGAACTCAAGGGCCTCCCCGAGGACGCAGACCTCAGGCGCGCCGACTCCCTGGCGCGGGAGATCTTCTCGGACGTCGCCAACAAGTGGGCGCTTCTGATCATCGAGGCGCTCGGCGAACGCACGCTGCGCTTCAGCGAGCTGCGCAAGGAGGTCGAGGGCGTCAGCCACAAGATGCTCACCCAGAACCTGCGCACGCTGGAACGCGACGGCCTGGTCGACCGGAAGGTCTACCCCACCGTGCCGCCGCGGGTCGAGTACACCCTCACCGAGCCCGGCCGGGCCCTGCGCGCCACGGTCGACGCCATGTGCGGCTGGACCCATCGGTACCTCGGCCGCATCGAAGACGCACGCCGCCGCTTCGACGCCTGACCGGCCGAGCCGGCGCGGGCGCCCACCGCGACGTCAACCGACGGGCTGCATCCGGGTGCGCAGCAGGCAGAACTCGTTGCCCTCGGGATCGGCCAGCGGGTACCAGCTCTCCGCACCGGTCTGGCCGACGTCGACGTGCCTGGCGCCGAGCGCCAGCAGCCGCTCCAGCTCCGCCTCCTGGTCGCGGTCGGTGGCGTTGACGTCGATGTGCAGCGGAAGCTTCCCCCTCCGCGGGTCACTGCTCAGGCTGAGCACAAGGGTGGGCTGAGGCCCGCCGAAGCCGGCGCCGGCCGGCCCGATCTCGATCGTCTCCTCGTCCCGGTCGAGCTCCACGTAGCCGAGGACCTCGCTCCAGAACGAGGCGAGCCGCTCGGGGTCGGCGCAGTCGATGACCAGCTCAGTAATGCGGCATGCCATGCCCGTCAGCCTACGGGCGGCCCTCCCGGCCCGCACGGCCGCCCCACCCGGACTGTCGGTGGCGGCTGAGAGGCTGGGGGCATGGACAGGGACGAGGAGCTGCTGCGCGGCCGGGTCTACGGCACGGATCACGACGACCCGAACCCGGGCCCGCGCCCGGGCCGGGAGTACGCCGAGCTCGTCGGTGGCCCGCTGGACGGGCTGCTGCTCGACATCACCGGCTGGAGCGCACAGGAGACCGCCGCCGGCGCGGCCCTGCCCACGGAGCTGGGCCGCTTCGGCGCGGGCGGCCGCGCCACCTACGCCCCCGCCGCCGGCACCGCCGGACGCTGGGCCTGGACCGGCGACATAGCCTGAACACCGCTGACACCCCCTGGACTTCGGCAACCGTAACCCCCCGTGGTGCGGCAGGGCGCCGACGTAGTGTGCCGCGTATGAAAATCTTCGGATGGGTGCTCTTCGTCTGCGGCCTGTACTTTCTCGTGCAGGGATTCGCGATGCCGATGATCGCCGAGCGGTCGGACGTGGAGAGCATCGAGTTTCAGCAGATCCGCGAGTCCAGCTCGTACCTGGGCATCGGCCTCATGATCGGGGCGGTCGCCTGCGGCGTACTGGACCGGAGCCCCGGCGCCTCGGGCCAGCGCGCCGCACAGCCCCCGTCGTACCCCGCCCAGCAGCCCTACGGCCCCCCGCAGCCGCCCCCGCAGCAGCCGCACGGCGGCTGGGGCCCGCCGCCCGCGGGCTGACCCCGTTCGCGCAAGCAGTTCGCGCAAACGGCAGCAGCTGACCGCGGCGAAAGCCGGACCGAACCCACCGGGGACGACAGCACGGTACGCGGCACCCCCGGGTTACCCGTGTGCCTGACGCCCTCGGGCCGGAACGCGCTCCAGGCCCGGTCCCGCCGTCACACAGCCACATCGCAGCGTCGCCGTGCCGGCGAAGAAGTTCGAGGCCACCGCCGGAGAAGCCGCGGTCGGCTGCCCGCGGGGCCGAGCCGTCCGGCCGGCATCTGACGGTCCGAATCCTTGTAGTCCTGTCCCGGTCATGTCACCAAACGGTCACACCGCAGGACACCGAGGGTCGGGGTCGGACAGGATTCACCGGTCCGAACACGTATTTGCTAGGGGAATCATGCACAAGCGCACTGCCCGTATCTCCGTTCTCGCTGCGGCCGCGGCGGCCCTGACCTTCGCCGTAGCCGGATGCGGCAGCGACAGCGAGCCGGACGAGGCGGCCTGCAAGGCCGCCATCGCCGAGGAGTTCAAGAACGTCCAGGCGGGCAAAGAGGCTTCCGACGACCGCCCGAGCGACTGCGAGGGCATCGACGACGAGACCGGCGAGCGACTGGTCCAGGAGGTCACCCAAGAGGAGATGAAGGGCCTCGAGGACTCCCTCGACACCCCCTGACCGCCACGGGAGCCCGCTCGGCGCGGAGGGCGCGCACGCCCCCCGCGCCGGTCGGGCGCCGGTCATCGCCCAAGCGGCGGAGCGCCTGACACGTCAGGACGGATCCGCACCCCGGGAGGCATGATCACAGCGCCACCGCGCAGCCTCTCGGCATGAACAAGATCAATCGCAGCCCGGCGGCCCTCACCGCCCTGCGAAAGAAACTGTCGACCGCGACCACGGCGGCCCTGCTCACAGCCACCGCCCTCGGCGGCCCGCTCACCGGCACCGCTCTCGCCGCCGACCAGACCCCCGGCCCCGCCGCCCCCGCAGCGGCAGCACCGCCACTGCGCGAGCAGGCCGACGCCCTCATGAACCTCACCTACCGTGAGTTCGCCGAAACCCCCCACGTCCCACCGTTCAACTGGACAACCGACGGCTGCTCCGTCCCCACCGGCCATGCCCCCTACAGCGAGACCTTCCGTCCCGCATGCGTCCAGCACGACTTCGGCTACCGCAACTACGGCGCCAACCACGAGCTGCAGCTCAGCCCGACCCGGGAGACGAAGAACTGGATCGACGGCCGCTTCCGCACCGAGATGCGCCGCATCTGCGATGACCGCCACCGTTCGACGCTGCCTCACCTTGTGTGCGTCAACGCCGCCGAGGCGTACTACGGAGCCGTCCAGGTCGGCGGTGACAGCTCGTTCTTCTGAGCCATGCCCAACCGCGGAGGTCGAGGACGCTCCCTCCCGATGATCCCCGCCGTCCGTGCGGCGAATTCACCGCATACGGGGTTGCGAAGAGAACGGTGACGAGGACGGGCCGGGAGATGGCGCCGTGCTGTGATCGCACGGGACCCCTCCCGGACACTGCGGTCTAACCTGGGCTTCGGCAGGTCGTCGGGTGGAGTTTTCCGCAACGGCTCCGCCGGCTTCTGGTGCTGCTGATGGCCGGCCCTTCCGTATCTGTTTCGGACGTTGCCGGTCGTTTCGGATCCCGAGGAAGGGGACAGTACGGTGAAGGCGATTGCCCGTGTCGTTACGGCGTCTGTGCTGGCACTGATCGCGGTTTGCGGTCTCGCTGCTTGTGAGGATGATTCCAGTCAGAGCAGGGAGAACGATGCCAAGCAGAAGAACTACGATCACCTGGTGGCGAAGCAGCCGGCGGGCAGGATGCAGTATTCGCCGACACGTGAGGCGATCAATGAGTGGGTGGAGACGTGGGGTAAGCGCGGCAAGCTCTCATACGTCTACATCCAGAACGGCAAGGGGGAGTACGGGTACTTCGTTATGAAGGGCCTGCCGGTTCCGCGCTGCAAGATGCTTACGCCGACGGAGCGGGTGGACTCCTCGTCGAACGGGAAGGTGGTTGTGGCTCAGCCGGGAATGGATGGTACGTATGATTCCGGGTCGATGTGTGGTGCGTATTATGGCTTTGATGCGCTGACAGGTGCGTATATGGAGTTCACGGTCGGGGCGAACCAGTCGTTCTTCTTGTTTGACCGGCCGATGTCGATGCCGGAGTACGCTGACGCCGAACAGCTTGGCCCGACGTCGGCCGAGGATGTGGCGGACTGACCTGGGGCGGTCGTCGCGGCACAGCTCGCGAGAGACCGGGGTGAGCCAATGGCCCACTTCGTGGGCGAGTTGCGGGGGCGTCGGCCTGCGGCAGGTTACCGCCGGCGAGTTGATGGTGACCGGCCCGATGGCTGGAGCAAAGTGGTGGAACATGACTGCCTTACCGCGGCGTGGAAGGGCGACAACAGTCGCCCAGGATGTGCTCAAACGACAGGCGTTCGCAAGATGGGCGACAGGAACCTGATCTTCACTTTGCGCGTGCAGTGAGGTTTTCTCAGCGGAGTTCATCGCCATGCGTTGTTGAGGACGAGTGCGGCTTTGGCGATGGCACCGATCCGGTTGGGGCTGATCGTGACGTGTTGGAGTGCGCGCCAGCGTTGTTTGAGTTCCGCCGCTGCGCGTTCACCCAAGGCCCGGATGCCGCGGAGGAGCCGGTTGTGGGTGCGGTTGTCCTCGGCGAGTGGAGAGGGGATGTCCGGATGGGGCCGGAAGGGTGTGTGAATGCCGATGCCCGCCCCGGTGTAGCCGAGATCGGCCAGGGTCGGCAGGCCATCGCGAGCGGCCACGTACAGCGCGGGCAGGGCATGGATACGGGCGACGGTCAGGTCGTGCACGCTGCCCGGCTCGACCTCGGAGACCCACAGCGGCGCGCCGTCGGGAGCGGCGATGAACTGGACGTTCCCGGCGAAGTGTGTGGCCTTGCCGGAGTACCACAGGTCGTTGCCGTTCTCCGTGACGCCCGCGACGCGGTCGCAGGAGATGAGTGTGCCGTCCAGGATCACGTGGTTCACTCCCTCCACGCGGCAGCGGGTCAGGACGTGGTGCAACTCCGGGGCCCGTGCGGCCAGCAGGTCGATCGCCTCGTGGAGGTAGCGGTAGCCGGTGGCCTGCGATATCCCGGCGTCACGGGACGGACAGTGCACGCACCCGGCCGCGCGGAACCAGCGCAGCACCATCACGGCCTGACGAAACGGTCCCAGCCCCCGCGACCCGCGCGGCGTGCCGATCCGCCGACGGTGAGCGGCCAGCAACCGGGCAAGGAACTCCACCACCGGGCGCGGGACATCGAGCATGGCAACATAGGTGACCAACGTGAAGCCTCTGGCTGGGGAACGGGATCTTGTGGTGAGAACCGTCCTACCAGGGGCTTCACGCTCTTCCAGAACCAGGGCCCCGATGTCCCACTCAGACAGACACGCCCAGATCAACCCGCTTCGCGAAGATCATTTCGCTGAGAAAACGTCAGTGTCGTTTTTGTTTGTGGAGGTAGTGAGTTGGGTGTTCTGGTGTCGTAGTGTTTCGTAGAGAATGATTGATGCGGCTACTGCGATGTTGAGTGAGTCGGTTGTGCCTGTCATGGGGATGCGTAGTTGCTGGGTTGAGTGGGAGAGGAGGTCGTGGGGGAGGCCTTCTCGTTCGCTGCCGAGGAGAATTGCGAGGGGCGGGGCGTAGGTGGTGTGCCAATGGTCGTTGTCGGCGGTGCCGTCTGCGGCCAGTACGGTGATGGCATGTTGTGCGGCCCAGTCGAGGAACTCATCGGTGTGGGGGGTGTGCGCGATGTCGACGGCGAAGAGAGATCCCATACTGGCCTTGACCGCGGCCGGCGCGTAGGGATCCACGGTGTCTCCGATGAGGATGACGCCGGCCGCGCCTACGGCGTCTGCGGTGCGGATGATTGTGCCGAGGTTGCCGGGGTTGGCGATGCGGTGCAGCGCGACGAAGACCGCTCCGGGGTGGGTGGTGAGGCCGGGCAGAGTGCGGGTGCGGGTGCGGAGGATGGCTGCGATGCCGGTAGGGCCGTCGCGGTTGACGAGGCGGGTGAACAGTTCTGCGCTGAGTCGTGCGACGGGTACGCCTGATCGTTGTTGTTCGTCGATCATGTACTGGGCGGGCTGATTCGTCAGCAGGGCAGGGGCGGTGAGGAGTGTTTCGATCTCCCAGCCCGCTTCGACGGCGCGCCAGACCGGCTGGTGACCTTCGACGACGAAGGCGTTCTCACGGCGGCGGTGCTTGCGGCTGGCGAGTAGCTTCACCCGCTTGGCCAGGGGGTTGGCGGCGCTGGTGATGATGTCGTTCATGGTGTTCTTCCCGCAGGTCGTGGTTCGCAGGCCCGTCCGCCGGCGGCCCGCGGCGGGGGTCTGGTTCCAGTGGGAAGAGTGCGTGCCGGTGTGTTCCTGCGCCGTGTGTCCGGCGTCAGTCTATCCCGCGATGATGTGTCCTTGGCGGGCGTGTCTTGTGTGGCGGGGGAGTGGGAGCCGTCGGTGTGTCGCCTGGACACGATGACGCTGTGGATGGTGTCCGCCGCCGCCCAGCCAAGACAGGGCCACACGTCCGCTCCCCGCCGGAGGAGGTCGGTGCGGTGCGCCACAACGGCGGGCGCCCGTGCTCGTCCGTCTTGGACCGCCTGATCGCCTCGCTGCACGGACCCAGGCGCGGCTCCGACAACTGCGCTGGGTGCACGGCGAACTGGCCCCCGCGGCGGCTCCAGCTCGCCGTTGCGGCGTCCGGGCCGCCGTACGCGCGGGGCTCGCGCGCGGGTGCACTGCCGGGCGAACCCGTTCTACCCGGCGGGCTCGGTGTCGTTCTGCTCCGGCTCTGGATGTGCGGGGCCGGGCGGGGGGAGGCGGTCGTCGATGACGAGGGTGACCGGCTCGCCGGCAGACGCGGGGCGGGAGGTGTCGGTGAGCGTCTTCACGGTCTGGGTGATGCGGTCGTCAAGGTACTCGGCGATGGCCCGGGTGCCGATGTCGTCGCCGTTGCGGGCGACGTTCCGCAGGGCTGTCATGGCGGCGACGAGGCTGGGGCCGGCAAGCTCGACGTCGACGGTGCCGCCGCGGGCGGCAACGTTGCCGGGGACTCGGAAGTGCCGGTCGCCTGCGGTGTGCTCGACGAGGAACGCCCAGGTGTCGCGGTTGGCTGTGACAGTGGCGTGCGAGATGCCGGCGGCCTTCTTGAGCAGCCCGTAGAACTCCTCAGCTTCGGCCGTCTCGGTCTCGTCGGCCGCCATGTCGGCGTCGTCGTTCTCGTTGTCCGTTTCAACCTCCTCAACCTCCTCGACTTCGCCGCCGTCGTCGGCCGCGTCCGTGGCGGGTTCCTGCTGGCCGCCGGGCTCTTGCTGTTCGAGGTCCTCGGCCTGGCGGTCCGGCTGCTGGAGCACGTCCGCGTGAAGCTCGCGGAGCGCCAGGACGAACTCTTCCTGCGCCTGGTCGGTGCGGCGGGCGAGGTCCTGCGCGCCGTTGCGTACGGCGACCAGCTCGGTGCTGATGCCGACCAGCGGGTCGCTGACGGACTCCCGTGTCTTGTCCAGACCCCGGCGGACCACCTCGCGGATCTCGTTCAGGCCGGTGTTGATGGCCGCGGTGGCGGCCTGCTGGATCTGGTCGATGGCGTGCTGCTGGTCGGCGACCTGCTGGCGCAGTGCGGCCACGTCGCGGCTGAGGGCCTGTAAGAGGTCGTTGCTGACGAACGGCATGATCCCCCTTCAGCACTGGGTGGGATCACCACGATGAAGCACGCCCGCGAGCGGGTGAAGGGCGTGAACAGGGCGCACGCGAGCTGCACATGGTCGCTCGACGCCGCTGCGGCGCCCCCTTCCCCGGCTCCTCCCGGGCGGCTCCGCTGCCGCGGCACGGGTGGCACGGCACCCGCGAACGCGGTAAGCCGCGCCTACGTCCGCGACGGCCGGCGCGACCCCGAGATCACCGTCATCGACCTGCGGCGCCAGTACATCCCCGACGACCAGGACCCGGACGAGGGCAGCGGCCCCGGCCGCCGCTACCGGCACCGGTGGGTCGTCTCAGCAGAGTTGGATCCCCGCCTAGGTGAAGGGCAACGTCTGGCGGCGATGATCAGCGCGGAACTGCACCTAGTTCGCGCACTGAAGCGTACATTTGGCGTACCCTGTCAGGGTGGCCGGAAGAGATGAGTCGCGACTGGTGAATGCGGTGGACGCGCTGGTGGCACGTTCACGGGTGCTGCCGTCGCCGGCTGAGCGTCGGCGGTTGCGGGTGGCGCATGGGTTGACACAGCAGGAGGTTGCCGATGCGTTGGAGGTGCGGCGGGCGACGGTAGGGGCCTGGGAGAGTGAGGACCCCGCCCGCGGTACGGAGCCGCGGCCGCCGGAGCGTGATGCCTACGCCCGGCTGCTGCAGCAGCTCGCCGAGTTGTACCCGCCGCCGACCGAGCCCCGCCCGCCAGTGCACGCTGAGGACACGCAGACAGCACCGGAGTCTCCTTCTACCTCCGCACGGCAGACCGCCTCGGCGCCGCTTACGCCCATGAGTTCCCGCCCGGGCGGTGCCAGGCCCCTCGAGTCGTCGTCGGCGTCTGCGGCGACCTCGGTGCCGCGGGCCCGGCCGGCCGCGCGGAAAGCCGCCTCCGAGGTTGCCGCGGCGCCGGCAGGGGAGGGGCGTTACCCGGCGGGGCCGCTGGCGGTGCTGGACGGTGAGGGCACGGCCCACCTCACGGACGGGCGCACTCTGCCGTGTCCGGCGGGCTCGGTGGTGGAGCTGGTCGATTGGGCGCTGGAGGCGGGGCTGGGTGCCGGGCGGTTGCACCGGTATGGGCAGGATGCCGATCCCTTGGTGGTGCTCACCGAAGCCGCTGCCGAGCGGTTCGGGCTGCCGCCGTGGTTGGACAATCGCTCCTTCGATGACGGGATGCGTCTGGCGGAGGATCACCTGGTGGTGCGTGAGGTCCTGGGTGCTGGCTGGAAGCTGACTCGTCGCGGGTTCGGACCCTGGCCGCGGATCTACCGGCCCGCTGAGGCCGGGCGTCGGCAGTGCGTGCAACTGGCTGTCCTGGGCTGGGACGCTCTGGAGGACCGAGCCTGGCCCGGCGCCGACCAGATGGCGCCCGCCGAGCTGGCGCGCATGCTCGGCATCTATGCGGCCCGGGTCATCACTCCCCGCGGCTCCACCGCCGTGACCGGCCTGGAACTGATGACCGCGCTGCGCCCGCCGACCCGCCCGGTACGCGCCGCAGGCGGCGGTTGGGCCTCCGGCCCCGTACCCGGATCCCTCACCGACCTGGTCGACCCCGCCCCGCCGGAGGCCCCGTCCGAGCACCCTGCCGCCGCCGGCCGTGAGGCGGGGCAGGAGCTGGATGAGGAGGCCTACGACTGGGTGCGCCCCGGCGGGTTCACCGACGCCGAGTGCGAGCTGCCGTACGTGATCGGTCTGGATGTGAACATGGCGTTCGCCGCGGCGGCGAACCGGCTGACCGTCGGACTGTCCGCTCCGGTGCACACCGACGGCCCGCGTTTCGATAAGAAGGTCCCCGGCTGCTGGTACGTCGACCTCTCCCATATCGAGCTGGACCCCCGCCTGCCCAGCCCGTTCACCCCGACCGGCGAGCGGCCGGCAGGGCCGGCCTGGTACGCCACCCCGACCGTCGCCTACGCCGCCGAACTCGGCCACCACGTCGCCCCACTGGAAGCGTGGCTGCGCCCGGAATCCGGCGCCTACCTGGACCCGTGGTACGAGCGGCTGCGGGACGCCTACCGGGCCACGATGGCTGACCTCGGCGTCGCCAAGGACCTCTCCGAGGCCGAGTACGTGGACGCGATGGCCGGCCACAAGGAGGCCGGCCCGGCTGCCGCGGCCGTCCTGGCCGCGGTCAAGGCGACCGTCAAGGGCGGCATCGGCAAGCTCCGCGAACGCGCCCAGGGCAAAGCCAGGTTCCGTCCCGGCCAGCGGTGGGCGGCACTGGAACGGCCCACCTGGCGGCCGGACATCCGCGCCGCGGTCATCGCCACCGCCCGGGTGAACATGCACCGCAAGATGATGAAGATGGCCTCCCACGGCCGTTACCCGGTCGCGGTGCTCTCCGACTGCATCGTCTACCCCGCCCCGAGCCCGTCGCCGCTGGACCTGCTGCCCCGCACCCCCGACGGCAAGCCGGCCCCGGGCACGTTCCGGCTCGGCGTGTCCCCGGGAATGGTCAAGCTCGAAGGCGCCCGCGAACTGTGGTGGGCAGCGGAGATCATCGAGCAGCAGTACAACCCGGCCCGGCACATCAAGGACGACCCCACCCGTGACGGGGAAGAGTGAGTGATGGCGACGATCGGCGAATCCCTCGAAGCTGCCCTGCAGGCTACCGCGACCCGCCCCATCCCTGTGAGCCCGCAGGCGCGGATGCGGTTCCTGGTCAAGACGGAGCAGGGTTCCACCCGCCGCACCGCTGCACGGCTGGGCTGTTCCCAGCGGCAGGTCGAGCGCTACCTCGCGGGAAAGGCCCGGCGCCCCACCCCCCGTCTCGCCGCCGCGTTGGAGCGGGAGGTCCGCAGGAGCTGGCAGCCCCGCGTACGGGCCCGCGCGATCCGCCACGCCGCCCAGCGTGGCGTTGTCGTGGAGACCCGCGCCCGGTTCGGCTTCACCGCCGCCCCGGGCTCGACCGATGACCCCCGCATGCGCCGTATCACCGAGCAGCTCCCGCCCGACGTCACTGCCGAGCTCCTCGCCCGGCATGCCGCCGGCGCCAGCGAGGCGGAACTGCGGGACATTCTCGGCGTCGGGCTCGGGTACGCCTATTTCCAGGACCGCGGCCGCCGCGCCGTGGGTCTGGATGTGACGGTCACTGACATCGACCACCTCGACGTCGGGCTGAGCTGAACCGTGCGCGGAGGTTTCCTGGCAGGGGGTAGCAGCGCCCGTGGCCCTGCCGTCACGTCCTGGAGACGTCAGGTGGCGAGACACCTTGCCGTGTGCGCGGTCCGTCGGCTGTGGCTGGCCGGCAGTAGTCGGCTGTCGTGGTGGGGTTGCGGGTGACGGCGGTGTTTGTCGTTGTGGGTGGCTGGCCTGGTTCTACACGGGTTCGCACCACGCTGCGGCGGGACCGACTTCGAAGGGCGGGCGTCAGCGTCCGGGCGGTGTCCAGCCGGGGTTGCGGCCGCTGAGCCCCACCACCTGGTCCAGCAGTGGTGCGTTCTCCGGCACCGTGACGATCGGGTCGAACATGCCTTGCCGTGTGGGTCCGTTGGGTGTGGCGGCCATGAGTTCGTGTGAGATGCGTAGTGCTTCTTCGTCTGGTTCGTAGGGCTGGCTGGTGGCGCGGGCGAGGTCCCAGCCGTGCAGGAGCAGTTCGTTGAGGGCGACTCGGCCGGCGACTGCGGCTGGGAGGGTGATGCCGCCGGCCTGGGTTTCGCCTTCCCAGGCGGCCGGGTTGTGCCATGCGTCGGCGAGCGCGGGTAGCTGCTGGGCCAGTTCTTGGCGCCAGCCTGGGCTGATGTCGGGGCGCGGTGCGGAGCTTGGGTCGGTGTGGGTGGTGGGGCCGAGGTTCTTGCGGCCTGCGTCGCGGAACGCGGCTGTGAGGCCGATCAGGTGGCCCAGCAGGTGGCGTACGGCCATGTCCTCGCAGGGCGTGGGGTCTTCCAGCCGGTGGTCAGGGATGCTGGCGGCGAGCCGGGCGACGGCTCTGGTCTGCGGGCCGAGGTCCGGGTGGGCGGCCGGTGCGGCGGGGCTTGCGTCGGTCATGCGGTGGTTCCTTCCGTGACGTATTGCCTGTACTGATCGTGACTCGCGCAGGGCGCGAAACTCATCGCCGAACCGGCTCGCCATCGACCCCGTCCGTCCCGCGCCGTTCTCGTGTGGCGGATCGGCGACCTGGTGGTCGCCGCCTGCACGGAAGCGGTCACGGCGCTGTCGGCGGAGGTCGTGGGAGCATCCGCTGGCGGAGCCGCTGGCAGGGCGGTTGCTGCTGGCCCTTGTGCCGCTCCGGGCGGTAGGCCGATGCCCTCCAGGTGTGCGCCCGTACGCGCCGCACGCTCCTCGCCGAGATCGGCGAGGGACCCGGCCTGGAGCTGCGCCGGCTGCACGGGCAGGTCCTCCGCCGGGGCCCCGGCTTGAGCCGGGTCCCGGATCCGCGGCTCCCGTCCCGCAGGCGAGCGGAAACCCGGCGAAACGCCC
The DNA here is from genome assembly GCF_039531005.1 of Streptomyces synnematoformans. NCBI lineage: Bacteria > Bacillati > Actinomycetota > Actinomycetes > Kitasatosporales > Streptomycetaceae > Streptomyces > Streptomyces synnematoformans. Next base: position 652 of record NZ_BAAAPF010000040.1, on the reverse strand, counting down.
TCTCCTGCCGACGACGGCCGGAGCACTTCCCGGACGTCCACCGCCCCGCCGCCCGTACGGCCCCGCGCAGCTGCTGCCGGACGTGGCCGGGTACACCGGGCGGGAGGCGTATCTCCACCGCTTGGAACGGCTGTTGCCGGGTGTGGGGGGTGCCGGAGGTGGGTCTGTGCTGTGGTCGGCATTGTCGGGGTGGGGGAGACCGTGTTGGCGGTGCGGTGGGTCGATGGGGTGGTGGAGTACTTCGCCGATGGGCAGTTGTTGGGGAGCCGGGGCGGATTCGCGGCGGTCGGCGGCTCCAGCGAGCTGGCCGAGGCGCTGTGAGGGCTTGCTGCAGGTGGTGTGGGTTCCGGACGGCGGGATCGCTGAGGGTACCCGGATCCGGCTGCGGGTCGACCGTCTGCCGGCGGGAACGGTCCCCTCCTGATCTGGCTGTGGTTCTCGGCCGTCGGTCTGGTCGGCTGTTTCGCAGTCTGCTGGCGGGCTGGTGCGTGCTAGTGGTTCTCGACGATGCCCGTGATGGCGGTCAGGTGGTGCGGCTGCTGCCGGGAGTCCCGGGCTGGGCCGCCCGGCCCGGGATTGTGGTGGGGTTGTTCAGGGTGGTGAGGTCATGGGTGGTTTGGCGTTTGGTGTAGTGGTCAGCGGCCTGGACGGT